>NZ_CP152038.1:3850000-4136239 GCF_038630735.1 Solibacillus sp. FSL K6-1781
GTAATAAATCATTTTCCCACTGTTGAATTGTCATAAAAAACATTTTCCTTTCTTGTAAAGCTGACGTACTTTTTTAAGTATCTGTTTTTATAACGCTTTTTACAAGTAAAACAACATGATTTATAACCAAGTTTTCGCCCAAATCTCAATTTCTCTAACAGTTTGTTCAAGGGAAAGCCCTTTATCTGTTAAATTATACTCTACACGAACCGGTACTTCTGAGTATACTTTACGTTCAACAATTCCTTCTTTTTCGAGTTCCTTTAAACGCTCCGACAATAAGCGTCCACTAATCGGCAATGCTGCTTCGATCGCATTGAAACGTTGAGGTCCTTCCAACAATTGATAAATAATTAAAGCGGTCCAGCGTTTCCCAACAAGCTCCATTGCTTTCGATAGACGCGGACATAGCGCTGATTCTTTCATTTTCTTCACCTCATATTCACTACTCTAAATCTAAATTTATTTAACTGCTACATATTATATTACCACTTCTCATCAATTACGAAAAGTAAGTAGCTTACTGCCAGGTTAATTTAAAATAATTGAAACTGCTCAATGACATAAAAAAGAAGGGAACTCACAACTTTGTGAATTACCCTTCTTTACTATATGAATAATAAATTATGCTGTTACTTTTGCTAAATTTTGCGCTGCAGCTTTTACTTTTTCTAGACCGTCAGCGATAATTTGTTCAGCGCCCGCTGGATTTGAAGCATGACCTTCGATAATAACTTCATCGATTTTTTCCATGCCATATACGCCACCAATAACTGCATTAATATAATTTACTGACATTTCTGATGCGTTTGCTTGTGGTGTTGAGTAAATACCGCCACGAGCGTTTAATACGATATATTTTTTGTCCGTCATCAAGCTTACTAATTGACCTTGTTCGTTATATTTAAATGAATATCCAGCACCGTATGTGTAATCGATGAATGATTGTAATGCAGCTGGGATTGTTAAGTTCCATAATGGGAATGCAAATACTACTACATCAGCAGCTGTTAATGCTTCACGAGACTTATTGAAAGCAGCTAAAGAACCTTCTTGGATTGCTGATAATTCTTCGCCTGCTTGTGCTTTACCGAAAGCGTTGAATAATTCTTGACCGAAATATGGCATATTTTCTTCAAATACGTCAAAAGTTGTTACGTTTAAACCTTCATTATTCGCTACTTCAGCAATGAATGTTTCATACATTTTTGTTGATACGCCATCTGGGCGGTTATTTGCTTTTACTACTAATACGTTTGTCATTTTCATTCTCCCTAATATTTTTAATATTATTTATTTTTGCAATTTTATCTTGTTTTAAAGTATCTCAAATTCGAGGTACTTTTATATAATAAAAGAACAACCTAAAAAAATCAATTAGATTGTTCTCATACTTTAGTCTGAATTCCCATTTCGGTTTTATATAAAAATACGAATCTGGGTAAGTTTACTCATCTTATTGCTTTTAAATATCACAAGAATCATCGGTACACGCTGCCCCGTCTACACCTTGCATTTTTAAAGGCTTACGTAATCCCATTTCCTGTGCTGCCTTTTCGATTGTTTGCTCAAACACTTCCTGTGGCTGTGCACCTGAAATACCGTACTTATTATCAATAACAAAGAAAGGTACGCCTCGTACACCAAGATTTTGAGCAACCGCAATATCTTGCTCAACTTGCTCCAAATACTCATTGCTCTCAATCACTTGTCGTGCTTTTTCAGCCGATAACCCGACTTCTTCTGCTAATGTCAGTAACACATCAGTTTGTCCGATTGCTTCACCTTCTAAAAAGTAGGCTTTTAACACACGCTCGGTGAACTCTTTTTCTTTTCCTTCTGTTTCAGCCCATTTCGCTAAACGGTGCGCTTTTACAGTGTTGGCACTTTTCATTTCATCAAAATTGTACTCAAGCCCTACTTCTTTGGCACGTGCTGTAACATTTGCTGTCATCTTCTTCACTTCATCTAATGAAATCTGGTATTTTCGTGACAATTCTTCATAGACAGAGCTTGTTGTATCAACTGGTGTGGAAGGATCCAATAAATAGCTTTTATATGCTACTTCAATCGCATCTCCATACCCAAGTTCATCTAATGCGATTTCTAACTGTTTTTTGCCGATATAGCAAAAAGGACATCCATAATCAGACCATACTTCGATTTTCATGCTCATCACTCTCCTTGTCTTGTATTGTAGCGAGCAATTATTCAAAAGTACAATGTTTGAAACTCTCTACTCCCCACTAGTTGCGTAATGACTTAATTTGTAGCATAACTGAATAAATCAATGCCAAATACCCAATGCTAAAAAATAAAAAGGTGATATTTTGAAACAATCTCTATGGCTTCCAACACATTCAGAATTTTCTGCTCCAACACTTCAAGAATCGATTAACTGCGATATCTGTATTATCGGTGGGGGGATTAGCGGTATTTACACAGCCTATTCACTTGCTAAAGAGGGGCTGCAAGTTGTGCTAATTGAAGCAATGCCTCAGTTTTCACAAGGTACGACAGGCTATTCTACAGGGAAATTAACAGTACAGCATAATGTCATTTACTCAAAACTTAATGAAGAAGACGGGAAAATTTACTACGAGGCAAATAAACAGGCTATCGAACAAGCTGTTTCCGAAAGTAGCACCAGCTTTACCCGAGCTACTTCTTATGTTTATACAGCTACCCCTCAAGGAAAAGAGCAGCTTTTAAACGAGGCGGAAAGCTATAAAAAAATTGGGATTCCATTTGTTGCAACAAAGGACATCGAACTTTCGGTTCCTGTAGAACTTGCGCTCGGCATTAAAAATGAAGGTCAGATCAATCCTGTCGAGTTCACAAATACGTATGTTCATTTAGCAAGAAAACATGGAGCACAACTTTATTTAAATACACGAGTCACTAAATTAGAAATGTCCAAAAATTGTCTTCATACAAGCAATGACCATACTGTCCATTATAAAAAGCTAATTTTATGTACACATTACCCGATTGAATCAATCCGCCAGCTTTATTCGATGAAGCTGCAAATTAAACGGTCCTACTTAACTGCAACAAAATATTCACAACTGTTAGAAGGGCAATATTTAAGCGTTGATGCTCAAAGCCGTACAATTCGAACGGCACTTATCGATAATCAGCCGTACTTCATCTATGGCGGGCAATCGCATACAGCAGGGTCCACAAGTGATACAGACCCGTTTTACGATACATTGCAGCATGAACTAACAACAGATTTTGAACTTCCTCCATATGAATATGGCTGGAGTGCCCAGGATATTATGACTGCAGACCAAATTCCTTACATCGGCCAGCTTTCCCCAAGCGATGACAGTTTGTATATTGCAACGGGTTTCAATAAATGGGGGCTTTCCTCATCGCTTGTTGCAGGAACATTGCTTACAGATCTTATTAAAAGAATTGCAAACCCGGCAGCTGCTTTATTCTCACCGGACCGTTCGAATTTCGGAAAGACTTTTTACTTTATGCTGCAAACGGGCGGAATGATCGGAAAAGAGCTTGTAAAAGGCTATATCGACAGACCGGATGCGCCTAAGTGTACACACCTCGGCTGTAAAACAAGATGGAATGTAGCTGATGATACATGGGATTGTCCATGTCATGGATCCCGGTACAACGCAAAAGGCGAAGTCATCGAAGGCCCTGCCGTCTATCCGTTAAAAATGAAAAAATCCGGTAACTCTTAAAAGAGTTACCGGGTTTATTTTTTATTTTAAGTTTTCCGTTAATACTGGAACGATTTGTTTTTTTCGTGATACAACGCCAGGCAAGCTGATGCGACCGTTAACAATTGTTGCACCAAAGGCTTTCGCTGCTTCTTCGGCAACTTGTCCAGCTGCTACTGCTGTTGAATCATTGTTTAAAATATCCGTTACAACGAAGAAGAATAAATCAAGGCCGTTATCCGCAATATTTTTGTTCAATAAGTTTTCAAGCTCTTCTTGGCGACCAAGAACGTCTTCGATATCCACTGCGTTTACTTGGGCAACCGTTGCTTTATATTCACCAAATTCAAAGCCTTTTGCATCCAATGACAATAAATCTTCCAATGACTTATCTGAAAGGTCCGCACCTGCTTTTAGCATAGCTAAACCATATTGTGCAGTATCAACATTTGCAATGGCTGCCAATTCTTCACCAGCTTTTACATCTTGCTCTGTGCATGTCGGTGATTTGAATAATAATGTATCTGAAATAATTGCAGAAAGCATTAAACCCGCAATATTAGCCGGAATTTCCACATTATTTTCTTTAAATAATTTATTTAAAATTGTCGCTGTACAACCTACAGGCTCCGCACGGAAATAGAGCGGATCAGCTGTTGTAAAGTTCGCAATACGGTGATGATCGATTACTTCCGTGATTTGTACGTCTTCAATTCCATCTGCCGATTGCTGGAACTCATTGTGGTCCACCAAAATTACATGTGCCGCTTCGTCTTTTACGTTCGCAATTAGACGCGGTGCTTCAAAGTTGAATTTTTCCAGTGCATACTTTGTTTCATTATTTAATTCTCCAAGACGAACTGCTTCTGCATCCACACCTAATTGTTGTTTTAAGTATGCATAAACAATTGCTGAAGTAATTGTATCTGTATCTGGATTTTTATGTCCAAAAACTAATGTTTTACTCATGAGTGAGCCTCCTATTTAAATGCTTTTCGCTCTTCATTTTAACATAACGATCTAAAAGTGAAAAACAGAAGATTTGCTAACATTACTTAGCAAAAAGTAAAACTGTAAGGGCTATTGGTTAGCCCTTACAGTTTAGCTGATTGCTATTAAATTTGATGTATTCAAAGCGCTTTTTGTGTTTTTAGTATACTGCTCATATTGTTGCGGATTTTGATCTACCATCGATTCCACTAATATATGTAAAAGAGAGAAAACCGCAATCGTACATGTGTTTCCGGATTCTTTTGTATTAGGAACGATGAGTACGAGGTTAGCCGGTTCATCTTGAGAAGTAAGCTCTTTGTTACGGATTGCGACAATTTTCACATTTTTTCTTTTAGCAATTTCAACTATTGTCGCCATATCTTCATACTCTTCATCAAGCGATATAATGAAAAGCAATGAATCTTCATCCATATATGCAACCTGCTGTGCAATTTTGTCTGCCTCATGGGGAATAAAATGAACGCGGTCTCGTAACCTATTGACATTGCTGTACATCCAAAATGCAACTGGTGTCGATTGTCTGAAACCTAAAAAGTGGATTTTTTTTGCTGTATGTAATACTTGCACAACTTCTTCAACATCCTGCTCTTTTAGTTGATTGAAAGTTTTTGAAATGTTGGCGATGTCATTTTTAACAATGTCTGCACCAATGTGATTTCGGATTTTTTTAACAGGCACCGCTTGTTTAACTTCGCTTGCTTCGCCTTTTTCCATTAAATATTCCTTCAGTTTATCTTGGAGCTCACTAAAACCTGCTAAATCCATTGAGTAGCAAAATCTTATTACAGTCGATTCACTTACATCCGCTAATCTTCCTACTTCGGAAGCGGTATTTGTCCACACAATATTCGGATTATCCATAACAAACTGAGCAACTTTCCGCTGCCCCTTAGAAAGGCGAATATACTTCTTTTTAATATTTTCACAAATAGTCAAATTCTCCATCTCCCTTTCCTCTATTTATCCAATAAAATATTTTCTCACACATTTATGTAACTTTACTTACACTAAATTCTTAATAATAAAAAATACATTATCATGAATAATAATAGAATTCAACGAGTTTTCTGAAAAAACTTTAGCATACTAAAGAATATAAAATTTCAAATAGAAAATTGACATACTTTTGTAAAATATATAGTTTATAAAAGAACTATTATTAAAAATCCTGTTAAGCGCATTCAACTATTAGGTATTTTTTTACATATTTTTCATATTAAAAGGGACCTGCGCTTTTTTAATAGCACAGGTCCTTATTATTTATTATACTCTTTGGATTGCCATTCGGCATTTAACTATTGTAATTCTGTTTGCTTCGTTTCTTTACCTAAAAAAATAACCGCTAATACACCAATAACGATGGCTACACAGAAAATAGCGAAAATAAAGCTAATATCATAACCTTTTGTCAGCAGTGTCCCCACTAATAACGGACCGAAAATACCTCCAACTCGACCTATAGCTGCCGCCATACCAGCTCCCGTTCCACGTACGATTGCCGGATATTGCTCAGGTGTATAGGCATATAAAGCACCCCATGCTCCCAAGTTAAAGAATGAAAGCAACATACCCGAAATTAATAATGTTTCGATCGTTTCTGCACCACCGAACACAAAGGCACTTGCTGCAGTACCTAATAAATATGTAACTAATACAAATTTCCGCCCAAACTTTTCGATAAACCAAGCAGCTGTAAAATAACCTGGTAATTGGGCTAAAGTCATAATTAATACATATTTAAAACTTGATATTAAATCAAATCCTTTGCCAACCATTACACTTGGTAACCATAAAAACATGCCATAGTATGAAAATACAACTGCAAACCATAAAACCCAAAGCATTAGTGTAGAACGTGCATATTTTTTCTCCCATAATGTTGCGATATTTTGAAATACTGAACGTTTTTTCGATTCCTCTTTTACCCTGAACTGTGGAGAGTCCGGTAATTTCATTCTTATATAAATTGCATAAAGTGCAGGAATTGCCGTAATTAATAATGCAACTCGCCAGCCTTCAAGTGGCCAAAATTCAGCCGGTATAACGAAATAGGCAATAAGCGCAGCAATTAGCCAGCCTCCAGCCCAAAAACTTTCAAGTAAAACAACAACTCTTCCGCGTTCTTCAGCTTTTACGCTTTCAGATACAAGTGTCGAAGCAACCGGTAATTCCCCGCCAAGCCCCATTCCAACAAAGAAACGTAATATTAAAAAGAGCGTTAACGTTGTCGTAAAAGCGGATAATCCACTCGCAACGGAGAAAATTATTAATGTCCACATAAAAATTTGTTTACGTCCAACTTTATCTGCAAGTACACCAAATAACACCGCACCTACTGCCATACCGATGGAGTTTACACTTGCAATCCAACCCATTTGACTACTATTCAATCCCCAGTCAACCGCAAGTGCTGCAATGATAAAGGATAGTATTCCAACATCCATTGCATCGAACATCCATCCAACCCCTGCTATACGTAAAAGTTTATTACGTGATAAGGGCTTTTGTTCATTTGTTCCCACTGACATTACTTTTCCACCTTCCATGTGTCTTTACACCTGACTTAACAACATTATTATAATACATTTCTTTCTTAAAAGTGACAACATTTTTTTTACTTAACAAATTGTTCCGACAATTTAACAATTCCTATTGAAATAAGAAACACATAGGTATAAAATGTCTTGTATACAAAAACAAATGTTCACCTAGCGAGAACAGAAGGAGTTTATTATCTATGTGGAAAGGTCTTATCGAAGAATATAAACAGTACCTACCTGTTACTGAAAATACACCTGCTTTATCACTAAATGAAGGAAATACACCACTAATCCCGTTAGTAAATTTATCAAAAGAGCTCGGAATTGAGTTATACGGAAAAATCGAAGGCGCTAACCCAACCGGATCTTTTAAAGACCGTGGTATGGTATTTGCTGTTGCAAAAGCAATTGAAGAAGGTTCTAAAGTTGTTATTTGTGCATCTACAGGCAATACATCCGCTGCTGCAGCGGCATATGCGGCACGTGCAGGCATTCAGTCTATCGTTGTCATTCCAAAAGGCAAAGTAGCACTCGGAAAATTGGCACAAGCATGCATGTACGGTGCAAAGATTATTGAAATTGACGGTAACTTTGATGATGCATTAAATATTGTTCGCAAAATTGGGGAAAATACTCCTATCGCGCTTGTTAACTCTGTAAACCCATATCGTATTGAAGGTCAAAAAACAGCTGCGTTTGAAATTGTCGACCAACTTGGTCAAGCACCTGACTACTTATGTATTCCTGTAGGAAACGCAGGGAATATTACAGCTTACTGGAAAGGCTTTAAAGAATATAATGAAGCAAAACAAAGCGGTCTTCCTAAAATGTATGGGTTTGAAGCAGAAGGTGCCGCTGCAATCGTGCAGGGTGCTCCCATTGCAAATCCGGAAACAGTAGCAACAGCGATTCGTATCGGAAATCCAGCAAGCTGGAAGTTCGCTGAAACAGCTCGTGATGAGTCAGGCGGTCTAATTGATGCTGTAACAGATGAAGAAATTTTAGAAGCTTATAAACTAATTGCCAACAAAGAGGGGATCTTTGTGGAGCCGGGTTCAGCTGCTTCATTAGCTGGTGTCATTAAATCTGTAAAAGCCGGCAAAATTGCTGCAGGCAGTCGTGTTGTTACAATCTTTACTGGAAACGGCTTAAAAGACCCGGATACAGCGATGAATGTTTCAACTGTTGACCTTGTTTCTTTACAAAATGACGAGCAGGAAATCCGTAATTATATCGAGGGCGTATTTAGTCTATGAGTAAAAAGTGGCAAATCAAAGTTCCTGGCAGTACAGCAAATTTAGGCCCTGGATTTGATTCCATTGGCCTTGGACTATCACTCTATTTAACATTGGATGTCACATTACAAGATGAGTGGGAATTTATGCATATTGGTGACAATGTGCCTTCTGATACGACAGTCGACACACATTTAATTTATACAATTGCACAACAGGTAGCACAGCAATATAATGCAACGCTGCCTCCATGTAAAGTTGAGATGACTAGCGAGCTTCCCCTTGCTCGTGGTATTGGCAGCAGCGCGGCAGCAATCGTGGGTGCTATTGAATTAGCCAATATTTTAGGGGATCTGAAATTATCGCAACAGGATAAGCTGAACATTTCATCTCAAATTGAAGGACATCCTGATAACGCAACCGCTTCGGTATTGGGCGGGTTGACGATTTCCTCAATGGACGAAGCCGGAATTGTCGACACACTACATATTCAGGAAATGGATGCAGCATTCGTTGTATTTATCCCGAATATCGAACTTAAAACAGCAGCATCACGCGGTGTTTTACCGGAGCACCTGAAACGTAGCTATGCAGTGCGTGCGAGCGCCAATGCGAATATGCTAGCAGCTTCCCTGATTGCAAAGGATTATGAGCGAATCGGACGTTATATGGAAGCAGACCTTTTCCATGAGCCTTTCCGAGCAAACCTTATTCCTGCTTATAAAGAAATTCGCGAAGCAGCAAAAAAGGCCGGAGCATATGGAACTGCTTTAAGTGGTGCCGGACCAACATTAATCTCGATGATCCCGCTTGCTTTATCCGAACAGTTTACCTCCTCAATGCAACAACAGTTTCCAGAACACCAAGTCGTAGTGACAACTGCTTCACCATCCGGCTCCACTGTCACAGCTTATTAATAATAAAATAATAGATGAAGCTCTTTATAAGGGTATTTAATGTACGTTATTTCTATATACGAATAACGTACATTTTTTGTTTTTTCTATACAATTTTGTCTTTTATGCATAATTCCCCTTAAATTTGGGTATATTAATAAATCTACTGTTAGAAAGGGGTAATGTTTATGAAAATTGCAGTTATTGGGGCTGCTGGTAAGGCAGGAACTCATATTTTAAGAGAAGCAATAATGAGAAACTTTGATGTGACAGCGATTGTAAAAAATAGGGCAACAGTTCAAGAAGAAAATATTAACATCATTGAAAGCGACCTGTTTAATTTAACAGAGGAACAAATCGCTCCTTTCGATATCTTAATTAATGCTTTTGCTCCACTACCAGGGGAAGAACATTTACATGTTGATGCTGGTGAACATTTAATTTCCTTACTAGAAGGAACAGAGAAAAAGTTGTTCGTCATCGGGAGTTCAGGCTGCCTTTTTGTTGATCGCGAAAAAACAGTTCGCCTTATGGATCTCGAAGATTATCCGGAAGACCTTGCTGTCGCAGCAAAGGCTCAATTGCAGAATCTGCGTGATTTGGAAAGCTCTTCAATCCACTGGTCCTTTGCCATTCCATCGGCAATGTTCGATTCGGATGGACCGCGTACCGGCCACTATATTAAGGGTGAAGAGAAAATTTTAGTAAACTCGCAATTTAACAGTTATATCAGTTATGCTGATTTTGCTGTCGCATTGCTCGATGAAATTGAAAAAAATGAATACCCAAATACAACATTTACTGTTGCATCTGAAAATGTAACAGCAGCATCTTAATAAATAGCGCCGAAGCTTCTGGCCTCGACACGATAAAAAGCCAGCATGTTCCCAATAGGAGATGCTGGTTTTTTTGTGGAGAAATTAAGTTAACATCACTAAACTGATCGCCATAACTGCCATACCTGCTATTAATCCATAAATTGAAGAATGGGCTTCATCATATTTTTTAGCAGCCGGCAGCAGCTCATCAATCGAAATAAATACCATAATACCTGCAACACCAGCAAAAACAATACCGAACAATGTATCTGTCATAAATTGCATTAGTACTAAGTAGGCAATAAACGCACCGAGCGGCTCTGATAAACCAGAGGCGAACGACCATTTAAATGCCTTCATACGCTTCCCTGTTGCATAAAAGATAGGAATAGCTACCGCAATACCTTCGGGAATATTATGAATGGCTACAGCAATTGCTATCGCTACTCCGACATTCGGGTCCTGCAATACCGCCATAAATGTCGCAATACCTTCCGGAAAGTTATGAATCGCGATTGCCAACGCTGTAAATAAACCCATTTTCATTAACCGGTCTGCTTCTACATCTTCATTTCCGATTAATTGAGCCTTTTGTACATCTTCTACAGACTTTACCTCATGCGGGTTTCTCCCCTTTGGAATAAACCGGTCGATTAAGGCAATTAAAAGCATCCCCCCGAAAAAGCCGATGATTGTGTACCAATATCCTACTGTCTCCCCATGAACGTTAACTAAAGCGTCTTTCGCTTTTACAAAAATCTCTACAAGTGATACATAAATCATAACACCTGCTGAAAAGCCTAATGCAACTGAAAGAAACCTTTTATTTGTGCGTGTTGTAAAAAACGCGATCAAGCTGCCAATACCTGTAGCAAGCCCTGCAAATAATGTTAAGCCTAACGCTAATAATACATTCTCATCCATACAATTCTCCTTCATTATAATCTTTTCTCATATTATACGCACAATGTTTCCTATGTGCAACTTTTTTTAAGCGGGAAACATCTTGTGAGGGTAACCAAACCAAATACTAAAAAAAGGGATTCCTATTCATCAGGAATCCCAATACTACTATTTATTCTTTTTTGACTCATACCATAATACGCATAGGACAAACCAAGTATACCCGATACTCCACCCTGCTATAACATCCGTTGCATAGTGGCGACCTTCCGCTATACGTGATAAACCTATGAAAAAAATAAGGACTAGCATTACACTGTATGTAATAAATTTCCAACTTTTATTTTTCAGCCATTTCGAAATCAAATATGCGAGCGTTAAAAAGAACATTACACTGATTTGCGCATGTCCTGAAGGAAAGCTAAATGAAGTAAGCTGATCTTCAATTTCCGGACGTGGTCGTGAAAAAATACGCTTTAAAAGCTGATTCAGCCCATTTCCAACCCCAACTGTAAGAAGCACAAAGAGCACACCGCGAAAATCTTTTTTAAAGATTGCCAAATACAGCAAGATAATAACGGTTGCAACTATGACAAACTTTATTTCTCCTAAATAATGAAATAAAATAATGAAATTATTACCAAATAATAAAGAGCGGATTTTCATATCAAATGCCTCGAAGCTTGGTATATCAAAATTCAGTGCAATAATAATAAACACCAGCAATGTAACGAATGCAAAAATCGAAACTTTCTTATTCAAACGATAACCTACTTTCCTTATACGAACTGTTACTTCACTATTATTATATGTAGTATACAAAAAATAAAAATCCACTTCGCTAAAAAACTCTGCAAAGTAGATTCCCTCTTAAACATTCATTATTCTACAACTGTGTAATTTCCGTGCTCCATTGAAATAACGAAATCCGGTTTAGGTGGTTTACCGCCATGCTCTTTGATTTTTGCTTTGTGGCCCGCAATATGCTCCGGGCTCTTCTCCCAGGCTTTCCATGCATCCTCCGATTCCCAACGAATAATCACTACAACTTCCTCTTCACCACGTCGCACATTTTTTACAAGCAGTTCACGGCCAATAAATCCTTCGCGTTGTTCAAGCATCGATGGACCTTGACCAGGTTTTTTGCTAAAGCGCTCGATAATTTTAAGCGAGTTTCCTTCTGTTACGATCCATTTGCGAATTTGTACGAACATTTTAATTCCCCTCTCTTTTAAAAAGGCATGCCTCTACTTGAGAGACATGCCATCTTTAATTATATTATTTTAATTCGTTTAAGATTTCATCTAATTTTTCTGCTTCAGTTGTTACACCGTTAGAAGAGAAGTACCAGTTTACGCCATCAAGGTAAACGATTTTGCCTTCTTTGTAAGCACGCGTTTGTTTGATGATATCGTTTTCGATGTCAGCTTTGATTGTTTCTACATCAGATGCTGTACGGTCGATGATTAATAATACTTCTGGGTCTACAGAAAGAATTGACTCATACGAGAAGTCAGAACCGTGTGATGAAGCTTTGATATCAGTTGTTGATGGTTTGAAACCAAAGTCATTGTATACATATGCGAAACGAGAATCTTCACCGTTGTCGAAACCAGAGATTTTTTTGTCGTTGTACATTGCTACTAATGCATTTTCATAGCCAGCTGCTTTTTCTTTTACAGCGTCAACTTTTTCTTGTAATGCAGCTTTTAACTCTTCAGCTTTTTCTTGTTTTCCGAAGATTTCAGCAGCTAAGTCAACTGATTCGTATACACCTTCTACATAGTTTGAGTTATCAGAACCGATGAATACAACGTTTGGTGTAATTTCTTTTAATTCTTCATAGAAAGAACCTTGACGACCTGAGATGAAGATTGCATCCGGGTTAGCAGCTGCTACTTTTTCGAAGTCGATCTGTTTTAAAGAACCAACATCAGTAATTGAATCAGTTAAATATTTTTCTTTTAAATGCTCAGGGAAGTTACCTTTACCGCCGTTAGCAGCGATACCAACTATACCTTCAACACCTAATGCATCAAGTGTATCTAAGAAACCGTAGTCAAATACTACGATGTTTTTTGGCATTTCTTCAAATGTTACATCTTCAAAAGTAAGGGATTTACCGTCTTCTGTTTCACTACCCGCTGATAATGGAGATACTGTCATTGGGAAAGCTGGAGCTTCCGTAGATGAAGTTGTTTCTTCTGTTTTAGCTGGTTCGTTCGCTTCATCTTTCGTAGATGTTTCTTCGTCTGAACCACAAGCTGCTAACATTAATGTTAATGCTGCTGCCGTTAAAAATTTCCACTTTTTCATTGTTACTTTTCCTCCTAAAATACTCTCAAGCGAGAGTGATAATCGTTTTCAATTAACTAACGTTAGTGTAAATCAACTGTCTATAGTTGTCAATGAATATTCTGAAACTAATATTCATTCTCAATTAAATTTACAAAATAAATGCATAAGCGAGCAAAGCCCATGCATTTATCCGTATTTTTATTTAACTATGTGAATTAAAATATACACAAATACGACAGCCATCTTGTTCCTGCACCGGAATATGCATATCATATACTTCTCGTAATGCTTCAGAGTTAATAATCTCATTTGTTGGACCATCTTTTACAAGGCGTCCATCTTTCAATGCAACAATCCGATCTGAATATACTGAAGCAAAGTTAATATCATGTAAAACAATTACTACTGTTTTGCCCAACTCATCAACAAGCTTGCGTAAAATTTTCATAATTTGAACAGAGTGCTTCATATCCAAGTTGTTTAAAGGCTCATCCAGTAAAATATATTCTGTATCCTGAGCGATTACCATCGAGATAAAAGCACGTTGCTTTTGACCACCTGATAATTCATCCAAAAACTTATGTTCCATTTCACCAAGTGTCATATATTCAATTGCACGGTCGATATGCTGCTCATCTTCTGGAGTCAAACGACCTTTCGAATATGGATAACGGCCAAATGATACAAGCTCACGAACTGTTAAACGCACATTTAAATGATTTGACTGACGTAAAATAGCAACGCGTTTCGCAAAATCATTGGACTTCATTTTTTTCACATCACTTTGATCTAAAAATACTTCACCTGTATCTGCATCAAGCAACCGGCTTACCATTGATAATAATGTAGATTTACCTGCTCCATTCGGTCCAATAAACGAAGTAATTGCTTTCGGCTGAATAGTTAATGAGACATCCTCAACAACCGGTTTTTTTCCAAAGCTTTTAGAAAGCCCTTTAATTTCAATCATCCTGCTTTCCTACTTTCCTTCAGTATTAGGTAAATAAAGTAAAGTCCACCGACAAAGTTAATAATAACGCTGATCGTTGTACTTAACTGGAATACATGCAGTACTAAGAACTGCCCACCGACAAGTGCAATTATACTTATTAAACTCGCACCCACTATTAAAACGGAATGCTTGTACGTAGCAAAAAACTGATATGCCAAGTTAGAAACGATTAACCCTAAAAATGTAATCGGACCAACAAGTGCAGTAGATGTTGCAATTAAAACAGAAGATAAAATTAATACTTTCAATACTATTCTATCATAATTTACACCTAAGTTTATTGCATTCTCCCGACCTAGTGACATGACATCTAAATCACGCAATAAACGGTAACCGTAGATAAATGAAGCCCCTAAAATAATGACAGCAATAAATAGCAGCTCTGTTTTCACATTCATGAAACTAGCAAACAGTCGTGTCTGTAAGCTTTCATATTCTACAGGGTCAATTATTACTTGTAAAAATGTTACAAAACTGCCGAGTAATGTTCCGATTATCATTCCTGCAAGTAAAAGTAGGAAAATCGGATGTTTATCTGCCCGGAATAAGAAACGGTATAAAATCAGTGCGAAAATTACCATCGCCAAAATTGATAAACCAAAGTTTAAATAACGACTTACTACAAATATTGACGCAGAGCCTGCAAAGAAGAAAATAATCGTTTGCACTACTTCATACATCGAATCGACACCCATCATAGATGGTGTCAGTAAACGGTTATGTGTAACCGTCTGAAATGTAACGGTCGCATATGCAATCGCCGTTCCTGTAATTACCATTGCTGCTATTCGCTCTAATCGCTTTGGAAAGGCATAACTGAAACCGCCCTGAATATTGTAAAAAGCAAATAACGCAATACATACCAGTGCGATAATTGCTAAGAAAATCAACTTCGTACTATTTTTTCGCATATGCTTTCCCCCTAAATAACATTACTAAGAAGATCGCACTGCCGATTACCGCAACCGTTGTGTTTACGGGAATTTCAAACGGGTATACAATTAAACGACTTAAAATATCACACATTAATAGGAATGCTGCACCTAAGAAGATTGTATGCGGAATTGTTTTACGTAAATTGTCTCCCATATATAATGAAACCAAGTTCGGTACGATTAATCCTAGGAAAGGTATAATCCCTACCGTTAAGACAACTGTAGTGGAAATAATCGCTACTAGTACTAAACCAAGATTCAATACGGTACGATAGCTTAAGCCAAGATTTTTGGCGAAATCTTCACCCATGCCAGCAACTGTAAACTTATTGGCATATAAATACGCAAGGAAAATTGCAGGCACCGCTACATAAAGCAATTCATAGCGACCTGATACAACAAGTGTAAAACTTCCTAGAAAGAATGTATCTACACTTTGCAGCACATCCGCCTCATACGCAAGAAATGTTGAAATGGCACCAATAATATTCCCATACATAATCCCGATAAGAGGTACAAAAATAACGTCCTTGAATTTAATGCTTTCAAGAAGACGCATGAAAACCATCATACCGATCAGTGCAAATGTAAAGCTGAATATAATTTTCTCCATATACCCAACACTTGTAAAAAATATCATTGATACAACAATACCTAGCTTTGCCGCATCAAGCGTACCAGACGTTGTCGGCGATACGAATTTGTTACGGCTTAAGCTTTGCATAATTAATCCTGAAATACCCATCCCTGCCCCAGCAAGTATAATTGCCATTAATCGCGGTACTCGACTCATTAAGAAAATTTGCATTTTATCTGAATCCCAATCCAATAAATCAGATGGCTTAATGTCGATAGCTCCGATAAACAATGATAAAAAGGACAGGACGATGGTCGCTACTACGAGCATCCAAAGTCTCATTTCATTCTCCCACTATTCTTTATATATTTTATACCTCTATATATTACGTAAATGCTAAATGAAAATGAGAATCATCTCTTTCCCTACATCATTATATAATTGCTAATAATGAAAATCAAACAGACAATTTATAATAAGTTATTTTAAAAGAAGAATAGACTGAAAAATGTACTTTTAGAGCGTTTCTCCGCTTTAATTACGCATCCTTTCTCTTTATTAATAGGAAGAAAATTCAAATTAAAAAAGACCACAATTATTAAAAATTGTGGCCTTACATTTATAATCGATATGTTTTTTTACTTACACTATACTTATTTAATGCTTCGCGATTCACATTATAGCCAAGCCCTTTTGACTTTGGAACAGTAATGTAGCCATCTGTAACGGTTACTTCAGGTTGAATAATATCTTCATGCCAATAACGTTCAGAAGCAGCGGTATCTCCAGGCATTATAAAGTTTGCAAGACTTGTCAGTGCAACATTTTGTGCGCGGCCGATACCCGCTTCCAGCATTCCTCCACACCACACAGGAATATTGTGTTCCATACAGTAGTCATGGATACGCTTTGCTTCGCTAATACCGCCAACTCGCGCAATTTTAATATTTATCACCCGACAGCTGCCAAGTTGAACCGCTTTTCTCGTGTCGTCTAATGAAGTAATACTCTCATCTAAACAAACCGGTGTCTTTATTTGTTTTTGCAATAGTGCATGATCGATTATGTCATCATGCGCTAATGGCTGTTCAATCATCATTAAATTAAATGCATCCAACTCTTTTAAACGATCGATGTCATCTAATGTATACGCAGAGTTTGCATCTGCCATTAAAGGAATTACCGGGAATGCCTGCCGAATTGTTCGGATCAGCTCAATATCTTTGCCTGGCTTAATTTTTACTTTAATTCGTTTATAGCCTTCATCCAAAAACTGCTGAATCGTTTGGATCAGCTGTTCATCTGTAGGCTGTAAACCGATGCTGATTCCTACTTCAATTTTTTCCCGGACTCCTCCAACAGCCGATGCCAACGATTGGTTCGTCAATTGAGCATAAATATCCCACACCGCTCCTTCAATCGACGCTTTCGCCATATTATTGCGTCGAATCGGACGGAATATTTCATACACGTCATCCGGATGCTTTAATTCTTTCCCAAGCAATGCAGGGATTAAAAAATCCTCCAATAAATGAAGCGAAGTTTTAAATGTTTCTTCTGTATAGGAAGGCTCCTCAAATGCAACCCCCTCGCCCCAACCGACTACACCACTTTCATCTGTCGCCTCAATAACTAAAAAACGCTTGTCTTGCATTGTACCTAAGCCTGTCGTAAATGGGGTTTTCATTCGCATCACTAGTTCATGAATTGTTACTTTTACTAATTTCATATTTGTTGCTCCTAATAATATTCAGCCGCGGAATCATTCACTAATTGATGCTAAAGAGCAAATAATGAACGCTTTACAAGTAAGTAATGGCTAATATTATCATCTATTTTGTTTAAATAAATTATTTTATAATTTTGATCAAACATTGCCTGTAAAATGTGTCTTGTTTTATAGCGCCAATCTTCTGCTAAAGAGACACTTTCCACTTTGATTTTCTGGAAGTTCGTAGGGATAGGTAACAGATAGGCATCATGGATAAGTGACTCTTCTTTTTTGAATCTTTGCTCCGGATCCAATGTCGGAAGGCCTACCATATTTTCTTCCCAATTTACTACCGGCTTTGCTTCATCCAGTAATTCTTCCACTTTCGCATCCCAGCGTAAGTAATCATTATCTACAAGTTGCCATTCTACACAAAGACGATCTGTAGGCAGTACTCGATTGAACGGATCTTCCATTTCCCCGTAGCAATTTTCTATATAAGTATCGCTGTAACTACGCAATTTTGAAAAGTTTAAAAATCCGCTGCGTGCTTCAAGAGGGTCAAATGTCCAGCGGCAAGTTCTATAACCGCGCTCTATAGCGATATCCTTTAAGTAATTTTTAAGAAGTTCTCCAACGCCTAGCTCACGATAATTACGTTTCACACCAATCATATGGGAATATAAGTATATATTCTCATCCATATATCCAGGGCAACTATAGTTAAAACCAATTATTTCATCATTTAAATATGCACCAAGTACAATCCCGCCATTGCGAATCGTCGCAATTGTCTGATGTACCGGAATGCTGCCAACAGCCCAAATTTCATGCTCTAGCTTACGTGCCTCTTCAATTTGTTCAATTGTCGTTAACTCTTTAATCGTCACTGATTCTAACATAATTCTGCCTCCCCTATAGTTACTTTTCTTCATACTTAAAAACGCCTTGCTTTACTTAGTTCTCTCCTCAATCATGCTATGTTACCATGATTTCTGAAAAAGACGTGTAACCATCGGGAATGTTCTACATATATCGGTTACCCGGTTATTTTCGACCAAATGTAGCGAATTTAACCCAAGCAGGTCTCTTTCGGCAAATGTTTTTGACAACTTGCTGAAAGAAGTTAATGTGAAGAATCGATACTTCCTTACTCAAAGATTTCTTAGCGCTTTGATAAGTATCATCCCAATCCCATTATATACCACATACTACCTTTTTAAGTAGTTAACTTTTATTATTCCTTATTGACCAAAAGAAAAAACCTTTATTTGCAGAATTTCTGCAAATAAAGGTTTGATAATTACTTAATACCGCGCATTGCTTTAGAGATGATTGGCGAGATTAGGAGGATAATAACACCTAATACTACCGATAAACCACCTAATACACCGAAGTAAGTTGTTTCAGATACAATTCCATAAACTCGAACTAACTGTGCGTTAATTGCTTGTGCAGCAGCTGAAGCTAAGAACCATAACGCCATTGTTTGTCCTGCGAATGCAGCTGGAGCCAATTTCGTTGTAGCTGATAGACCAACCGGTGACAGCAATAGCTCACCTAATACTAACAGGAAGATTGAGAATACAACCCAAAGTGGGTTTACTAACGTATCTTCCGGAGTTAAAACGATTGCTGCGATCATTACGAAGAATGAAATACCTGCAAAGAATAAAGATAAAGCAAATTTCTTTGGAGTAGATGGTCCGCGATCCGCTAATTTCGTCCACATAATCGCAAACATTGGCGCTAGAACGATGATGAATAACGGGTTAAATGACTGGAACCATGCAGCTGGAATTTCAAAGCCCCATAAATTTAAGTTTGTACGTGTATCAATGAATGTTGCAATAACTGTTGAAGATTGTTCAGCAATTGCCCAGAACATTACCGCACAGATAAATAATGGGATATAAGCTAATAGACGAGATTTTTCGTCTGCATTTGTTTTTGGACTACGATACATATAAATAATAAATAGCGTAGGAATCATTACACCTAAGAATGTAATTAACAATGAGAAGTTTTCAATGCTAGCGTTACCTGTTTGGTAAGCTACGAAACCTAAAATCACAATAATTAAACCACCGATTGTGAAGTTACGAGTCGTCGTTTTCTTCTCTTTATCAGAAAGTGGGTTTGGTGCTACAGAACCTGCTAAACCAAGGCTCTTTTGTGACATTAAGTAAACAACTAAACCGATGAACATACCTACCGCAGCAACACTGAATCCTGCGTGGAAGCCCCAGTTCTTTTGGAATAACCCAACTAATAACGGTGCCAGGAAGCCACCCATGTTGATACCCATATAGAAAATAGAGAATCCTGAATCACGACGTGCATCATTTTCCGCATACAAGTCACCAACTACCGATGAAACGTTTGGTTTTAATAAACCAGTACCAATAATAATAAAGAACATTGATAAGTATAAGGCTGTTACACCAAGCGGCAAGGCCAATAATATATGACCAATCATAATTAATATTCCGCCGTAGAATATCGCTTTACGCATACCAGTAATTCGGTCAGCGATCCACCCGCCAATAATACCTGACATGTAGATTAATGAACCGTAAATCGACATGATGATGTTTGCTTGCGTACGATCTAATCCTAATCCACCATCTTTAACTGCGTAATACATGTAGAATAGTAGAATGGCACGCATACCATAATATGAAAAACGTTCCCAAAACTCTGTAAAGAATAGTGTAAACAACCCTTTAGGTTGACCGACAAAACCAGTTTGAGGAACGGACTTCACGATTTCTTCTTTTGAATACATTTGAAATCCTCCCGATTAATAAATATTCTGACAATAAACTCTGTCGTCTGTTGTCTGACATTTGAAATAATATACTTGAACACTTTAGCCTAATAGTTGATTAAAATCAACAAATAATCAAAATGTTATAATTTTATGTTTTTTCTATATTTTCAGATAAATAAAACGGATCTTCACATCAAGATTTTTGTATTATAAATCAATTAATTCAGTAATGAAATTATTTTGACTTTTCCTTAGAAAAATAAATTTTCATTAATATAGAAAAAGACTAAAGTACAATGTGACTGCAATGTACTTTAGTCTTTTGTTTATATTATTGCTTAATTACATAAATTTCATACTTTTGATAATCCGCTTCTTTAAGTTCAAGCGTCAATAATGTACCCTCTTCTTCATACTCCGTTTCCAGAACGGTTGCCTGCTCATTTAAATAGGAAACAATTCCGCCCTGATTATATGGAATAAGCATTTGACACGTTATATAATTAGCAAAAATTTGCTGACGAATTAACTGAAGTAACTCCTCAAGTCCTACATCTTCCTTCGCAGAAAGCCAAATATTATCTCCGCTAACTAACGGATATTCTATATCAGCCAAATCGGATTTATTGTATACATATACAGTAGGAATATTTTCAACATCAATTGCTTTTAATGTCTCATTCGTTACATCCATCATAAATCGGTATTCCTCATTAGAAACATCGACAACATGCAGCAACAGGTCGGATTCTCGTGCTTCTTCCAATGTCGATCGGAAGGCTTTTACTAAATGATGCGGCAATTTACTAACAAAACCAACCGTATCAGTCAGTAAAAAGGATTTGTTATCTTCCAGGTCAATATTGCGGACCGAAGTTTCAAGTGTTGCGAACAACATATCCTTTTCAAACACTTGCTTTGTATCATCTTGCCCTGCCTTTGCAAGTAACTGGTTCATAATCGTGGACTTCCCTGCATTTGTATAACCTACAATTGATACGACAGGCACTGCATTTTTACGGCGTTGTTTACGCTGTGTTTCACGCTGCTCTTTAACTACTTCTAACTCTTTCTTGATTTTCGAAATCTGATCTTCAATTTTACGGCGGTCAAGTTCAAGTTTCGTTTCCCCTGCACCACGGTTTTTAAAGCCGCCGCCTGTTCCTCCCCCTTGACGGGATAATGATGCATGGAGCCCAACTAGGCGCGGGAGCATATACTGTAATTGAGCGAGCTCTACTTGTAATTGCGCTTCACGCGTTTTTGCACGGCGACTGAAAATATCTAAAATCAGCATTGTGCGATCAATTACTTTACATTGTAAATCACGTTCTAAATTACGGATTTGCGATGGTGAGAGCTCATCATTAAAAATAACAATGTTGGCATCTGTTTCATCAAAGAACGCCTTAATTTCTTCAATCTTCCCTGTGCCTACATAATGTGAAGGTGTGACCCGTTCCAGATTTTGCGTCACCATACCGACAACTTCTACATCTAAGGCTTGTGCTAAATTCGCCAATTCTTCCATTGAATAATCGAAATGCTCATCCTTTTGTAAATTGACGCCAACTAATACACCGCGTTCAATCAATACTTCAACATCTTTCAAATTTTTGCCTCCTTGCTACTATCTATAGTTTTTTCCCATCGTAACATACAATTCAAAAGCCTGTACAATGACAGCATATAAGCGCATTATGATACTATAAGAACAATTATTTTTCTTCATTCATCACTCACCTTTCGCTGGTGAGTGATGAATGAAGAAAAGCCCCGGCAGATGTCACGGATTTTTTTAAGGAAAATGAAGTCAGCCTAAATACGTCACATCATGTGACAACGGCTGATTGACCCATATCCTGTGAGCTTCAAAAAATCTGGACGCAAATACGCCGAGGCGTAATTGATGAAAAAGAAAAGGCGGTTTTTATGAAATTTGAACAAATGAAAGTGCAGCTTCATGCACTCATTTCTAATAAAACACTACTTCAGGCAACAATTAGCCAACCACGTCAGAAGTCCAATGACCTAAAACGGGTCAAACTCAAGCCGGTAGAGATTCGCGGAGACTATATGATCCAGCTGGAATTTCAATATGAGCGCATTTTAAAACATGAAAATATTACAATTGAAGATTTAGCTGTAAAGCTTGATGCTCTCTTTGAACAGTTTCGTCAAGTACATGCAGAGTTTCAGGAGCAGACAGTGCAAGTGCAACTCTCTAAGAAAAATAAAGTACTTTGGAAATCCGATCAAAATACAACAGTTAAACAGGTGAACTTATCCCATAATCGAAAAAAACAGTATTTATTGGATGATTCCCGTGTTCACCCGTTTTTAGTCCGCTTAGGGGTGCAGACAGAGGACGGAAAAATAAAGAAACAGAAATACGATAAGTTTAAACAAATCAATCGCTTTGTTGAGTTTATCGATGATTCATTAGCCCATTTGCCGAAAGACAGAACGATTCGCATTTTAGATTTCGGTTCAGGTAAATCTTATTTAACATTCGCTTTGTATCATTACTTAAAAATTGAAAAGGGTCTTGATATTCATGTCACAGGCCTGGACCTCAAAAAAGAAGTAATCGAAGAATGTAATCGGATTGCTGCTGATTTACAATATGAAGATTTACAGTTTTTAGTCGGGGATATTAATGACTTCAATGAAGAAACTGCTGTAGATATGGTCGTAACGCTTCATGCTTGTGATGTTGCGACAGATATGGCATTAGCCCGTGCAGTAAGGTGGGGCGCAAAAGTTATTTTAAGTGTTCCTTGTTGTCAGCATGAGCTGAACCGTCAGCTGCAGGTACCAGCACTATCAATTATGACACAGCATGGTTTAGTGAAGGAGCGCTTTGCAGCATTAGCTACCGATTCAATTCGCGCTGAACTTTTATCACTTGTCGGCTATGATACTCAATTACTGGAATTTATCGATATGGAAAACACACCAAAGAATATTTTAATACGTGCTTACCATACCGGTAAGAAGCCAACGAGTGAGCAGCGGTTAAAGTACGATGAATTTGTGCGCTTTTTAAATGCCAAGCCATTTCTAGAAAATGAGCTGCAGGATTTACTTCTATAGCAAAATAGTTTTCTCACTTTGTCTTATTTTCTCTATTTTGTGACCGAAATTGATTACTTATTCAGCTTTTCCTTTTGTTACAGAATTGTAAAGATTGATAAGGTTAGAGTAAAATTTGTATAGATTTTTTTAAGTTTTTGTTATGATAATTGAGGTTAATTTTTAAAATTATTTTAATTATATATATTCAGGAGGCAATTCCATGTTTAGTTCAAAGAAGCAAGATCCGTTTTTCTCAGCCTTATTGAAAATTGCTGAAAATATGCGTGAAGGTATCCATTATGCAAATGATTTCCGCATTGAAACGGTTGCAGACTTAAAGGAAATCAGCATTCGTATGAAACAATACGAAACAGCGGGTGATAAATTAATTCATGAATTAATCGTCATGCTTAATAAATCATTTATGACACCAATTGAGCGTGAAGATATTTTATCATTAGCGATTCGTATGGATGATGTGTTGGATGGCGCAGAAGGTACGATTGCACATTTCGAAATGTTTTCATTAACAGAAATCGATGAATCAATGCGTGATTTCCTAGCATATATCGCCAAATCTACTGATGAAATCGTTAAAGCGATGAAACTTTTAAACAAAAAAGATCTTGTTGGAATGCGCCAGCACGCCATTTTAATTAAAGATTATGAGCGTGAATGTGATGAAGTATTACGTTCTTCTATTAAAAAACTATTTTTAAACGAAAAAGATCCTATTCGTCTAATTAAATTCAAAGATATTTATGAGCAGCTAGAAGAAATTGCCGACTACTGTCAAACAGTTGCTAATACAATCGAAACAATCATTATGCGTAATGCGTAATAAATGAGGAGTCCTTTTAATGAATACACTACTTATCATTACCGTCCTAGTAGTCTTTTTTGCACTTGCATTTGACTTCATTAATGGTTTTCATGATACTGCAAATGCGATTGCAACATCCGTTTCAACACGTGCGCTACCTCCTCGAGTAGCGGTAATCATGGCAGCATTTATGAATTTCTTGGGTGCCATTACATTCGTAGGTGTTGCAAAGGCGATTGCGTCAGATATTGTTGACCCGTTTGCATTATCTACACCTGATGCACCATTAATCGGTTCTGTTGTTATTTTGGCCGCTCTATTATCGGCGATTACCTGGAACTTAGTCACTTGGTATTTTGGAATTCCATCAAGTTCTTCTCATACATTGATCGGTTCGATTGCAGGTGCTGCCATTGCAGCATCTGGAGTCGGGGTTTTAAACTATAGCGGATTCACAAAAATTATTATTGCTTTATTAGCATCACCAATCATTGCGATTTGTGCCGGTTATTTAATGATGACAATAATGAAATTTATTTTTAAGAATATGAATCTTTATAAAACAAATAAAGGCTTCCGTATTATGCAAATTTTCACTGCAGCCATTCAATCATTTACCCACGGGACAAACGATGCTCAAAAGGCAATGGGTATTATTACGATGGCACTGATTGCAGCGAATTGGCAAACAACGGATGATGTACAAGGCTGGGTACGTTTTGCCTGTGCTTTAGCAATGGGTCTTGGTACATCGATCGGTGGCTATAAAATCATTAAAACAGTTGGCGGTAAAATCATGAAAATCCGTCCTGTAAACGGTGCCGCTGCGGACATTGCTTCTGCATCCATCATTTTCGGTGCGACATTAATTCACTTGCCTGTATCAACAACACATGTTATTTCATCTGCAATTATGGGTGTTGGTTCAGCACAAAATGTAAAAGGCGTAAACTGGGGTATGGCTCGTAAAATTGTCACAACTTGGATTATTACAATGCCTATTTCTGCTGTGATGGCAGCAATTATCTATACAGTATTAAATCTATTCTTTTAAAAAAGAGGGCAGGTATGTTTCGAAATTTTTTTCGGACAAACCTCCCTCTTTTCTTTTTTTCTATCAATCCATTACACTGTATTTATGGAAAAAGAAAGGCGGTAATTTATGAAACAGTTTGCAGCATTCATTACAAAATTCGCAAAACCGATTGTTCTACTATGGTCTGCACTTTTAATTGTTCTTGCATTTTTTGCGCTTCAACTCCCTTCTAAACTGCAAGGGGATGGTTTTTTCTACGATGGCGACCACTCGTATGTAACGAACGAGCTATCGGATACATTCAACTTACCTGCAAAAACGATTTTTGTACTGTTTGAAAATAAATCGGATGAGGAAATTTCATCAGCACTTGAAAGTTTAGAAACAATCGAAGAAATTCAATCCATTACATCTCCTGTAGGTGTTGAAGATTTAAACAAAGAAGGATATGCCTATGGAATGCTGGAGTTCGATAATACGGTGGATGATTACTTCCCTATTATTGATGAGTTGCGTGAAAAGCTTGGCGATATTAACGGTATTTCCATTACAGGAGAACCGGTTATTTCAAAGGATATTAATGTTGCGAGTCAAAATGATTTAATTAAAGCTGAAACGATTGGCCTTCCGATCGCCTTAATCGTTTTATTGTTAGCATTCGGTACGATCGTAGCTTCTTTACTGCCGATATTAGTCGGCGGTGCTACGGTTGTCATCACACTTGGTCTATTGACTCTATTAGGAGATAGTGTGAACTTATCGATTTTCGTGTTAAATATTGTCCCAATGCTCGGGTTAGCCTTAAGTATTGATTTTGCATTGCTGCTTATTAACCGATACCGTGAAGAACGCAATACACAATCGGTTGAGCAGTCTGTTCAAATTGCTATCCAAACAGCCGGTCGCTCAATTATCTTTTCAGCGCTTTGTGTCATGATCGGTCTTGGCGCAATGATTGTCATAGATGTTGAAATATTCATGAACATCGCGCTTGGCGGGTCAATTGTTGTGTTGCTCGCTGTATTAACAGGTATTACACTTTTACCGGCAGCATTGACGATTTTAGGCGACCGTTTAAATAAAGGCCGTGTTTTCCGTATAAAACCAACTGCCTCTCGTTGGCAGAAGTTCGCCGCCTTTGTCATGAAACGTCCTGTCACAATTATCGTTGTGGCTATCATCTTGCTATGTGTTGCAATGGTGCCGATTAAGGATATCGAGTTAACTATTCCTTCTACGGAATCACTGCCGGAATCCTATGAGTCACGCCAAACGTTCGATACACTCGATGAACAATTCGGTCTCGGCGATAATACACCAGTATTCCTTCTGGCAGAAAATGATGAAGCCGGTGCTTGGGATACGACAGAAGGCCGCGAGAAAATACTCGATATCCAGCAGCAGTTGTTGGATGATCCGCTTGTTGATCGTGTAACGTCAATGTTTACTGTGGCCAATATCGATTCTGTTGAAATGTGGGAAATGGCGAACAGCAACCCGCAAGCACCAGGTGCACTGGAGGAAGTGGCGGAAAACTTTATTCAGGAAGATAAAATGTATATGGTCGCTTATTTAAATACAGAAGGTTCTTCATTCGAAGCACAGGATTTTGTACGCGACTGGAGTGAAAAGGACTTAGGTGTCGATTTCGCCTTATCCGGTCAAGCAAAGTTCAATCAGGAAATCTTTGATGAGATTTCGAGCAAGGTACTCATCGCCATTGCAATCATCATTGTATCAACCTTCTTTATTTTAATGATTGCGTTCCGTTCGATTTTAATTCCGTTGAAGGCGATCTTAATGAACATCCTTGGCTTAGGAGCGACATTCGGAATTCTCGTCTACATTTTCCAGTATGGCCATTTCGGTTTGGAAGCGACGACGATTGTACTGATTATTCCGGTGTTGACCTTCTGCTTAGTGTTCGGCTTAAGTATGGACTATGAAGTTTTTTTAATTTCCCGTATTCAGGAGGAATATTTAAAAGGGGCAACAAATACGAAGGCAACGGTCGATGGACTTGTCTCGACGAGTAAAATTATTACATCAGCAGCGCTCATTATGATTGTTATTACCGGTGCATTCGCATTTACGGATGTCATGCCCGTGAAGCAAATCGGTGTCGGTATTGCGATCGCGATTGCCATTGATGCAACAATCATCCGCCTGATGCTCGTCCCAAGTTTCATGAAGTTGTTTGGTGACTGGAACTGGTGGCTGCCGTTTAGAAAGAATACTAGATAACGTTGAATAAATAGTCGTCCGGCCTTTTGTAAAGGGATCGGGCGGCTTTTTTATTTCGATCAGGATTTTATTAGAACAATTGTCGGGGATATTAGAAGATGCAGTGAGGTTATTAGAACATCTGTAGTTTTTATTTGAAAACCGGGTGAAACGGGTGACTCTCCTTTCAATTAGAGGGGGTGCCGGGTGACCAATCTTGCGTTTATTAGAACTTCTCGTGCCGATATTGGAACAACTTGACGGGATATTAGCACTACCATCCCCTATATTAGAAAATCTCGAACACTTATTAGCACATTGAGCTTGTATATTAGAAAATGAGACTTTTATTAGAACTTTTTAAAATATATTAGACAATTCCACCTGTTTATTAGAAAATCATCCACCCCACACTCCCCAAAATTAAAAAATCCCCTTCGTCACTATAACGATGAAGGGGATTTTAGAAATTAAAGCGACCAACCTAGCCTATATACAGTTGTTCCTCAAACGGCAGCACAACTGCATATGCTTCGCTTGAATGTTCACTTTTGTTTAACTCGATCTGTTTCGGGTCTTTAGGTTCCCACAACATATAAAATGCTTGAATTACAATGACAATAACAACGGATGCTACTAAAATTGTACCGACTATAATCTTGACCATTTTATTTCCGGACATTTCTTTCGATGAATTCTGTTGTGCCATTCTTCAATTCCCTCACTTATCTATTTTGAAAGTCGGAAACCTTCCTCACGTAAATAAGCGATAGCATCTTCACGCGTACCGAAAGATTCCTCTAAATTTCCTTGATGATAAATATTCCAAGAACGATCATTAAACTCAAGCTCTAGTTTTGTTCCTTCACGCGATGTCCACGTCTCGACAATCGGTAAAATCTCTTCTTCTTCCTCAGATAAATAGTTAATTGAGTCGCGCACTATTTCACGTAACGCTTCCTCGCTGTAGTCACGAATATTGACTAGCCCGTTGTCGCCCGCTTCTGTTTCATATTTCAATAAGTCACCGACGAAAACAAAGCCATTGCCGTTTGGATGCAACTTTTCTACAACAATCGATTTTTCGTAAAGGCTTCCTTCAAAATGATAATTCACACGTTTTAATGAAATTTCCTTTTTAGTCAACTGAGGAAATGATTCGATAATTACTTGTTTTTGTTCAAATGTTAGCATTGTCTGCTCCTTTTAAATGTCTTTTCAATTAATAAGTATACCGTGTCCGGCGAAAATTAAAAAGCGAAGCATATGCTTATCACATATGCTCCGCAACTTAGCCATATAAACTAGGTTATATCGTCTTATTGGCAGTCTCTTTAATCTGTTTGCGTTCTTCATAAATATTTTGAACGATTACTTTAATGACACAGTACGTAGGGATCGCAATCAGAATTCCGATAAACCCGGCAATATTTCCTGCTGCCAATACGATTGAAATGACTGTCAACGGGTGAATATCCAAAGATCGTCCCATAACATTTGGTGTGATTAAGTTACTTTCTACTTGCTGTGCCACAAGCGTTACAACACCCACCCAAATAACGTCAAACGGATTATTCAGAAGTGCTACAATCACTGCCGGTACAAGGGAAAGCCACGGACCGATAAACGGAATCATATTCATGAAAAATGCAAACAAAGCAAGTAATAGTGAATATTCCAAACCAATGATTAAATAGCCAATATACATCATGATTGCGAGTAAAAAGCTGACCAATACTTGTCCTTGTACATAGCTTCTTAATACGTTATCAATTTCTTCTAATGTTTTTTT
This sequence comes from Solibacillus sp. FSL K6-1781, assembly GCF_038630735.1. Taxonomy (GTDB): domain Bacteria; phylum Bacillota; class Bacilli; order Bacillales_A; family Planococcaceae; genus Solibacillus; species Solibacillus silvestris. Next base: position 3,879,351 of record NZ_CP152038.1, read on the forward strand.
CACCCATGTGCGGCGTTCCCCAGAAAAGATACCATAAATCTGAGGAGCGAATTTTTCATGGTCTTTCAACATAAAAATAAAGAAAAATGGTGCTAATACTAATGTTAATGTGACGGTTACCGCCCCGCTTAAGAAAGAAACAAGATATTTACTACTTGCGACAGCAATGTCTTGTATCGAATTGGTTACAGATGCTATAAACTCTTCTACTTGCGGAGGTAACATCGGAATATTTTCCTTATTATCTAAAATAAAATCAGCTGCTTCTTCAATATCCTTAGCGATCGTCGGTGCATTTTCAACAAGTCTGTTTACTTGGTTTGCAATTGGAGTACCAACCAAAATCAAAAAACTTGCGAATAAACCCGCAATTATAAGAACAATCGTTATTAAACTACCCCATCTCGGCATTCCCCGTTTTTCCAATATACGCTGTAACGGCTCTGAAATATAATAGAGCACCCCACCGAGTAATAACGGTACAAGTATTGTCGTAAAAATGATGATAATCGGATTAAATATCGAATGAATTTCAATAAAGTATTTAATAATTAATAATGTTAATAAAATACCTACGCCAACTTGGAACCACAGTTTTCTTGTCATCGGCTCACTCTCTTTCCCAAACTTTCTTTTACTTTATATTTTTACTATAACTATGTACGTTTTAGCATGCCATAAAGGTTCATAAAATACAAAAAATAAAAAAGGTTTCTTCCGCAAAGGAGTCTTTGCGGAACAAACCTCTTAACTTTTATAGCTTTTTATCGTCAATTGAATTTAAATAGTCTTCGATTGTACCTACAACCGACTCCACACAGCCTTCGTCAAATGGCGAGATTAAGCCCGCTTCTTCAACAAGTTTTGTGAAAGCAAATGACCCGCCTAGACTGCATAAATGCAGATAGTCTTTCCAAGCACCATCAAAGTCTTCGCGTGAACGTTTCCAAAACTGGAATGCACAAATTTGCGCTAACGTGTAGTCAATATAATAGAATGGGCTTGAATAAATATGACCTTGTCGTTGCCAAAAAGCTCCGGATTCCAAGTAGTCATGTCCATCATAATCGCGATGCGGTAAATATTTCGCCTCGATTTCTTTCCATGCAGCATTGCGCTCTGCTGGTGTCATTTGTGGATTTTCATACACGACATGCTGGAATTCATCTACTGCTACACCGTATGGTAAGAATAGTAATCCGCTGCTTAAATGTGAGAATTTATACTTATCTGTTTGGTGCTTGAAGAATAGCTCCATCCAAGGCCATGTAAAGAATTCCATACTCATAGAATGAATTTCTGCTGATTCATATGTCGGCCATAAGTATTCCGGAATTCCAATATTTCGGCTTGAATACACTTGGAATGCATGTCCTGCCTCATGTGTCAGTACATCAATATCTCCGGATGTGCCGTTAAAGTTCGAGAAGATGTACGGTGATTCGTAGTCTTCGATAAACGTACAGTATCCGCCGCTTTCCTTACCTTTTTTCGCAACTAAATCCATCAGGTCATGCTCGATCATATAGTTGAAGAACTCGCCTGTTTCCTTAGATAGTTCTTCGTACATTTTTTTACCGTTATCGATAATCCATTGCGGGTCACCTTGAGGTACGGCATTTCCTGTTAAGAATGTTAAGCCTTCATCATAGAATTTAAAGTCTTCCACACCGATGCGTTCTGCTTGGCGCTCATACAGTTTTGTTGCAAGCGGTACGATACTTTCACGCACTTGCTCGCGGAATTTGGCAACCATCTCTGCATTGTAGTCAACACGGTTCATATTGACATAGCCAAGTTCTACATAGTTTTTGAAGCCTAATTTTGTCGCAATTTCATGGCGAAGCTTCACTAAATCATCATAAATCTGATCGAACTTTTCTTTGTTTGAAGCATAGAAATCTGCACTCGCTTCACGTGCCGCTTTACGTACTTCACGTTCTGTCGATTCTGCATATGGTCCCAGCTGTGCCAGCGTCAATGTTTTGCCGTCAAACTCAATCTGAGCAGAAGCAACTAGCTTGCTGTATTCAGAAGTTAATCTGTTTTCCTTTTGCATAAGCTCGATTACTGCAGGCGAGAAACCTTTTAATAAGTTTTCAGCTAATGCAAATAGTTGCGTACCCCATTTTTCTTCCAGTTGTGCACGGAAAGGCGACTTCACGAGTTCCGTATAGTAGTTAAATACAAGCTCATCTGCCATTGGACTTACTTCATCAAAATAGTCGCGCTCTTTTTGGTAATATTCATCATTCGTATCGATTGATGCACGTACATAGACGATATTGGCCATTGTAGAAAATGTGTTGCGAATCGCATTTAATTTTTCGATGACCTCGCTTTGTTCATCTACTGTAGTTGCAGCTTTAAACTCTTCTAATAATGCTGCTGTCTGTTCTTTCATTTGTTCTAGATCCGGACGTTTATAATCAAAGTCTTTAAATGTTACCAAACTCATTCACCCCATCTGTTCACTTCATTCGGAATTCGAAATTCCCTCTTTTATTATTTATGATTATGGCAAAAATTGCAATTATTTTCAGAATATTTATCCAGCTTTATTTTAGGTTAATAGACATAAAAATAAGCAGCCGAGAAAAGGTCTCTGCTGCTTATTCCGGTTTTTATATCTTGAACTTATTCATTTCCAATACGACTTGTTGTGAATGGCTATCCAATTCTTCAACCGCTTTTGTTAGATCATCGACCACGAGAGTTTGTTCATCTGAAGCATGTGCCAAATGTTTGGCGTAGTCTGATGTATCGTTTACTAAGCGACTCATCTCCTCAGTTGAAGCTAGAATTTGCTCTGCACCAGCAGACATTTGCTCGACAACTGCTGAATCATCCTGAATTCGGTTGTTGACATTCAATACGGAATTCAAAATTTGGTTTAAACGCTGACCAATTTCACCTACTGCCATCGTTCCTTCTTTAACATCTGTAGTTGTCAGATCAATCTCAACTAGTAAACGATCCGTTATATGCGAGAAGTTTTGCAGATGATCTGAAATCTCCTCCGCTGATGATCTGGACATTTCCGCCAGTTTCTTTACTTCATCTGCTACAACGGCAAAACCTTTTCCGGCTTCCCCGGCACGCGCCGCTTCAATTGCAGCATTAAGCGCAAGTAAATTCGTCTGATCCGAAATATTCGTAATGACGGTCACCATTTCTTTAATCGAATGGAAGTTTTGCCCCATTTCCCTCACTAGCTTAGCCGTATTTTCTACCGATTTTTCTACCCCTTGAATCTGGTCAACTACCTTTCCGGAACTTTGTGCGCCATCTTCAACAAGGCTCGTCATATCGGAAGAAACTTCAGCAATCTCATTAAATGTATCGGCCAGTTTCTGAATGCCGATTGCCATTTCATTCATCGCAGCATTTACTTCATTATTGCTTACTTGCTGTAATGTCCCGCTGTGTGAAATCGTGGCGATATTTTCTACCATTTTTTCATTTGATGTGTTCACACGTTCTGTAGATGTTTCGATTAAATCGACTACTTCTCCCAGCCCATCCGTACGTTCCTTTAATACTTGGAATGTTGCAGATAACTCGACGAGTGAACTTTGGAAATTTTTAGCAAACGCTGTAACTTCATTATTCGTTTTAAAACTCAGCTTGTCCAACGTAGCCTGTGATTCAACAATATCACCTGAAGCTAGATTTTCTGCTGCCTTATTTAATGTTTGTAGTGGGGATAATGCCCGACGGATATAGGTATAAATCCCAATTAAAGCTACGATAAATATAATAATGAAAATGAGCGCTATAAGTGGGACAATCTCTTTTGCTACATTCTCTGTTAAAGAACTGATATACGAAGCATCGATATCAACACCTAAATAGGCAATCGTTTCTCCTGCATCATTTTTAATTGGAACAATGCCAGTAATATATTCACCGAAATCACTGCTTAAAAGGTCTGATGCAAATTGACCGTCTTCGATAACGCGCTCAATATGCTCGTATTTTGTAGAACCTGATGGGTCACCCAGTTTCCCGGCGTTTTCAGTATCATCTGCCGGCATGCCATCAACTAAAAAGGAAATCTCCCCATTTTCTTCTGGTACAAAATAGGTGTAGGCATACATGACACCATTGTATTCACGTAATTCATTTAACTGTTCACGTAATTCCCAATATGTTGCATTTTCACTTGGTTTTTCAATAAGCTGCTCATACTTTTGTACATCTATGTATTTTACGATATTGCTAGCTACTTCAATCGTACGCTCTTTTACGGATGATTGAACTGAACGCGCTGAGTTATATTGAAGCATAATGACGGTTAATAGCAAAATAACGGCGAAAATACTGCCGATCATCAGTATTATTCTACTACCTAATTTGTCCATTCTTTTCATAGCCTATTCTATCTCCTAGTATAATATTTAATTGTTTAATTTATTTTGAATTAAAGATTATTTAAATGCAACTTCTTTTCGTGAATCCTTTATATTATTAATGAACAATAAGTAAATAGAACTACCCATTTCCCGTTAGTTTCCAAAAGTAAATGAAGACAGAAAAAAAGCCCAAAGAATCATCTTTGGACTTAGATTTTTATTCGCCTAAATCAGCATTGTGGTAAACGCGTTGCACGTCTTCCAAATCTTCCAATGCATCAATCATTTTTTCAAACTTCACTAAATCATCACCAGTTAAAGCCACATCCGTCATTGGCAGCATCGTTAACTCTGCTACAGTAAAGTCTTCGATGCCCGCTCCTTTAAATGCTTCTTGCGTTGCATGGAACTGTTCCGGCTCAACATATACGATAATTGTGCCTTCTTCATCCATAATGTCACGCATATCTAAATCAGCTTCCATTAAAATTTCAAGAATTTCATCTTCTGATTTACCTTCAATTCCGAATACAGCTGTATTTTGGAACATATGCGCCGCTGAACCAGATACGCCCATATTACCGCCATTTTTACCGAATGCTGCACGTACTTCAGAAGCTGTACGGTTTACGTTGTTTGTTAATGCATCAACGATTACCATTGTACCTGCTACCCCAAAACCTTCGTAGCGTAATTCATCAAATTGCTCATCTCCGCCACCTTTTGCTTTGTCGATTGCTTTTTCAATAATATGTTTTGGTACAGAATACGTTTTTGCACGTTCCAAAACCGTTTTCAGTGCACGGTTTGATTCCGGATTTGGTTCACCTGATTTTGCTGCTACATAAATTTCACGACCGAATTTAGCATAAATACGACTATTTGCTGCGTCTTTCCCAGCCTTTTTATCTTTAATGTTATTCCATTTACGACCCATTTTATTCACTCTCTTTCATACTCTATTAGTAACGTTATTTAAAAACGAAAAAATATATTTAACTTATTTATTATACATAAACTTGAAATAATTTTAAATTACTCTGCATAAAAAAATGTAAAAACCTATAGCACCATTTGGCATGCTATAGGTTTCGTTTATAATTGTGATGCCTCTAAGCTAAATGTATCGCCGCCTTGAAGTGTCCCGGCATTATATCCTTTTTTGAACCAGCGCATCCGTTGCTCGCTTGTACCATGTGTAAAGCTTTCCGGTACGACATATCCTTGCGCTTCCATCTGTAGTGTATCATCGCCAATGGCATTTGCTGCCGTTAATGCCTCCTCAAAATCGCCTTCTTCCAAATAGCCCTTGTCTTGGACATGATGTGCCCATACACCCGAGTAATAGTCAGCCTGAAGTTCCAGACGTTTCACAGCTTCATTGTAATTGGCTTGTGATACTTTTCCGTTTAACGCATGTACCTGTTCGGAAGTGCCCAATAATGTTTGGACATGGTGCCCGACTTCGTGCGCGACTACATAAGCCATTGCAAAATCACCCGGTGCATCAAACCGGTTTTTTAATTCTTTATAAAAACTTAAATCAATATACAGCTTATAATCTGCCGGACAATAAAATGGCCCGACCGCAGCACTTTGCATCCCGCATCCGGAGCTTACACTATCCGTAAACAATACAAGCGTCGGATTTTCGTAAGTTAATCCATTGTCAGCAAACAACTTTTGCCATATATCCTCTGTATCCGCAAGTACTACAGAAACAAATTCCGCCAGTTCCTCTTCTTCAGCGGTCGGTTCATAGTTTTCCGACGTTGCGCCATTTTGCGTTATGTTTTTTGAAACTTCCGAAACAACATCTCCTGCATCTCCGCCATTGAGCAATGTGAAAATAATAGCAATAATAATCCCCACTCCGCCAAGACCTCCACCGATTTTCCCGGCACTCATCCCACGGCGGTCCTCCACATTACTGCTTTTCCGTCTTCCTTTTACATCCATAGTGTTCCCCTCCATATGAATCTTTACATACTTTGCCATATAATTACCCTTAACAGTGCTTCTTATAACAGACAGTATAATATAACATTTTTATTAATTATGCCTTCAACTAAAACGTACCTACCCTTTGCTTCGTCTAATAGATAATTAAAGAGAAAGGAGTGCATTTTTATGATGCTTTCCGATGAACAGGCATTTCAGGAATCGATGCAAATTCACAGTGATTATTTATTGCGCATCGCTTATTTATACGTCAAAGATTGGCAAGTTGCGGAAGATATTGTTCAAGATGCGTTTTTATCTTATTACGTAAAGTTCGAACAGTTTGAAGAACGCGCCTCTCTCAAAACCTACCTTATACGAATTGTTATAAATAAATGTAAAGACTATTTGAAAAGCTGGGCTTATCGTAAGCAGCAATTAACAAACCGTTTCTTTCAGACAAAAACAGATCCGCAAAAAGCCCTTCAACAGGCGGAGCGATTGGATATTGCGGAGGCGATTTTAAAATTGCCTATTTCTTTAAGGGAAGTAATTATTCATTACTATTATGATGAATTGTCTGTTTTGGAAGTAGCCGCTTTATTAGGCATATCTGATAATACTGTCAAAACAAGAATGCGTAGGGCAAGACAGCTCTTAAAAGAATCGCTTGCTGAAGATGAATGGGAGGTGCTTTCAAATGAATGAAATTAAACGGCAGCTAAATAAAAATATGGGTTCCACGTCTAGAAGGGCGGAACGAATTATATCAAAAGTAAACGAGCAAAAACGGCAAAAGCCGCAAACAAAAAAATCTAATCGTTTATACTATGTAGCATTTACAGCTTTTTTCGCACTAGCAGCACTTACAATTTTCGTCATGAAGCCTTGGTCAACAAATGATTTCAATCAAGCATTCCTACCTTCAAGCGAAGAAAATGATTCAAGTAATGGAGAAATCGGAGAAAAACCAAACTTACCATTACGAAATTATTTTAAACAAGACGGGGATGTCGCTTACTTTTTAGGAACAGGCAACGAATATGCATCATTTAAAGAAACAACGACATGGCTTTTCTATGATTATGTTGAAGTACAAGAAGATAATGGTGGTGCAGTAATGCAAAAAGTTTATCGCATAAAACAAGATGCGATAGAGCTCGTGTATGAAGAAATGATTGAAGTCGAAAGAAAATCATTTACCTTAGCACAGTTGAATCAATTAGAACCTATTCATACTATTTTACAACCGCCGATAGCTAATGGCGAAATATTTGAAAATAAAACTGTAACTTATCCAGTAAATTTTCAAACACCTTACAAAAACTATGATAATATAATTCAAATTACCGAAGATGTTGAGGGTGGGAAAAATCACTTTTATTATGATTATGGGGACGGACTCATTGCGGAACAATATATTATGAATGATGGGAATGAGATAACTTCGGTGCTCGCTTCCATTAACGAGCCTCCAACACAAACTACAGAGGAAATGGTTTCATTTAAAAATATTGAGACAAAGCAAACCGAGATTTTGCCATTAACAAAGCTGACATTTTTAGATTCACTCACTTTCTATAAATCTAACGCTGCACAATTTGAAATGACATATGAACCGTTAAGATTAAGTAAATATAATGAAACCGAAATTGGTGTATTCCGATATAATTGCGATGAACTCAATTGCGAGATGGCATTTGCAAAACGCTCCAATGGAGAATTAAATTTTGGTGCAACATCTGCAGGAACGATTGATAGCTTCAAACTCTCACCGAATTTAGAAAGAATAATTTTTTCGATTACACGAGACGAAAATTATGCAGGAAATGTCCTGTCTCGAACAATGTTACTCATCCTTAATATTGAAACGATGCAAATGGTAATACCGACCTCACAGCCATTTTATTTTGACAGTCACCTTTATCCCATCACACATTATGATTGGATAAATGATACGACGATTCAAGCCGAAGTAGCGAATATTTCAGATTACGAATCGGAAACAATTTTAAAATGGCAACAGTTACAGGAGAAGGAAACAAAAGTAATTGAAGTTTCTTTACCGTAGGAAGATGAAAAAGCGGGTTTGATTACATACAATCAAATCCGCTTTCCTCATTATTATATATCCTGTAATATCCGCTCTAACAATGCCTCGCAGCCTTCTACACATAGATCGTACGTTTCCTGGAAATCCCCTGTATACCAAGGATCCGGAACATCTTTTTTATGTGTCGTCAAATCAAGGAAGCGGAACACTTTTGCATCAGCTTCAGCACGCAGCATTTCGATTGTATTTTTCACGTTGCTTTCATCCATACAGACAATATAGTCAAAGCTGTCTAAATCGGAAGTGCATAACTGTCTTGCAAGCATACCGGTTGTCATAATTCCGTATTCCTGTAATTTTGCCGTCGTTCCTTTATGTGGCGGTTCTCCAATATGGTAATTGCTCGTGCCGGCTGAGTCGACTGTAATTTTATCCGTCAAACCACGTTTAGCGATTAAATCACGCATAACAGCTTCCGCCATCGGAGAACGGCAAATATTGCCCAAACATACGAATAGTACTTGCTTCATCTCTTTTCCACTCCTAATCAAAGAAGCCGCACGAAAGATTCCGCGCAGCTCCTGTTATTTTACTTCCGGGTGCATTTCCTTCAAATGTGCTGTCAATCGGTTCAGCTCATCTTCCAAAAATTGAACAGATTGTTCACGGCCTTCTTTTCCTGCCCCAACTGTAAATGGCTTCCCGTAAATTAAATAGCCTTTTTGGCGTTTGAATACACCTTTTGCATTTTTCGGACCGATATATGCAGCCGGCAAAATTTCAGTCTTCGCCAACTGGGCAATTGTCACTGCGCCGGCTTTTAGTTCCGAGTTTTCCGAACTTCTCGTTCCACTCGGGAAGATTCCGACTACTTTTCCTTCTTTAATAAGCTGTCGCGGGATTTTAATAACACTTGGTCCCGGATTATCGCGATCTACCGGGAATGCGTTCAATCTCGTAATAAGCCAACCTAATCCTTTGACATCAAATAATTGTTTCTTAGCCATAAAATGTACTTCTTTAGGCAGCATAGATATTCCTAGATTCAAAATATCGATATAGCCATTATGTGTACAGGCAACGACAAAGCCGCCTTCTTTCGGTATATTTTCTTTCCCGTATACCTTAGCCTTTGACCCGTTAACCCCTAAAATTCCATACACAACTCTTGCAATAAATTTATACACGTTTCATTCCTACCTTATCGTTAATCTCACTTTATTTTAATTGAAAGTAATACCATCATTCAATCACTACTGTTTTGCCGTCGTTCCCGCAATTTGCTCGATTAATGGAGGCAGCCAATCCTCAAGCTGACTAAACGAAAATCCTAATTGCTCCGCCTTGTCATTTTTCATATACCATGTTGCAGGTATGGCATATGGTGAACGGATTTCCTCTGTCCCAAGTAATGCTATTTTAGCGCGCTCCCCTGTCTTTTCTTCAATAAGAGAAATAAGGTCTTTTAACGAAATAACCCCATTTGCTATCGCATTAATAGGACCTTCCACATCTTCATTACCTGCCCACTGTAAAAATCGAGCGGCTTCTGTTGCCTGAATGAAGGACATTTCCGCATCCATGTTTAAAAATCCAATCGGTTCCTTATTAATAATGCGCTCAATATGGAAATGCAAACGGCGCGTATAATCATCTTCTCCCATGACAATCGGGAAACGGACCGCGACTACAGGGAACTCCGCATATTTATAAAATACCGCCTCTGCCAGACGTTTGCCTTCACCATACGTAAATTCATGCGTGTCTCCCATGATGATGCCATATGAAGTCGGATCAAAATCTTCTTCCGAATGCGGCTTTCCATCAGCCTCATATACAGCTAATGTAGAGGTGAAGACGAGCTTGCCGATTTTACCATTGAACAGATCGCATAGCTGTTTTGCCTCATTTGGCGAATAGCAAATATTATCATATACAATATCAAATGTACGATTTTCCAATGCCTTCCCAAAAGCCTCCGTATCTTTACGATCCACTTTAATATGCTCCACTGCATCGCCAAAGGGATTTTCCGACATACCGCGTGTGACAATTGTTACTTCATGCTTTTGCTCCAATAAAAGCTCCACTAATTTACGACCAAAAAATCGTGTCCCGCCTAATACTAAGATTTTCTTCATATACGATCACTCCATTCCAATTAATAAATCTAAATCAATTGTAATTTCCTGTAATTGAATACTTTCTTTATCGTTAATATGCCAGCCCATCGGTGTCATTTCAAGCAGGTTTTGTACTAAATGTGCTTCAAGTGGTACTGTATAGGTAATTCTTTTTACTTCTGCATTTGCAAAACTTGCTTTAAAACGCTCAACTGTTTCGGCATTTGTATAGCTTTCCTTTTCCGAATTTGCAAACGCCTGTTTACGCAGTTCTTTTAAGTAATTTTCCTGTGGCACAACTTTAATCACTTTACCGCCCCGTTTTAATAGCCGTTTAAATTCATCGTAATTTGCAGGTGACAAAATATTTAAAATCGCATCAAAAGATTGCTCGTTGAATGGACTATTGGCTAAATCACCTACACACCATAGCTGTTCAGGATTATACTTTGCCGCTGCGATTACTCCTTCTTTAGAAATATCAATTCCTACACCAACAGGGCGATCAAGCTGTTCGCAAATACGATGTAAATGAGAACCTTCACCACAACCTGTATCTAAAATTACCGGCTGTTCTACTGTGATTTCCCGGGCAATGGCGGCTTGTAACCGATCATAGATTCCTGCTTGTATGACAGTATGGCGAGACTCGAATAATTCTTTTCCATACATTGATTGGATAGGTCGATTTAACATATAAACGTAGCCTTGTTTTGCCACATCAAATGTATGATTCGATAGACAGCTCATTTTTCCTTCATTGCTTATCTCTATTCCCTGTTGGCAAATAGGACAGGCAAAAAGTTGGCTATTGAATTGAAATTGCTGAATACTTAACGCTCGTTTTGATAATAGACCCATTATGGATCCTCCTTCATATGTGTTCGCTAGTATCGTACCATAAACTCATTCAAATAAAAAAAGGAAATAGTGGTCACTACTCCCTTCAAATACTTTTCAATCTATAATAGTTGGCTCGTTGTCACAAATTCATAGCCTTCTTCTTTCAAATACAATATAACTTCCTCTAATGCATCTGCTGATTGCTGATGAATATCATGCATTAAAATAATCCCATTGTCCTTTGCTTGTGATTTTAAATTTGCCAATGTCTTTTTCGGTGTTTTATGCTGCCAATCAAGTGTATCAATATTCCACAGAACCGGCTTTATATCATCGATCGATTCCCTTACTTTTTCATCTATTGCTCCAAACGGCGGTCGATACATCGTAGGCGTCTTTCCTGTTGCATCACAAATTGCCTCGTTTGCTCGGTCGATTTCTGCTCGCATTTGTTGTGCGTTTAGCTTCGTCAAGTTTTTGTGGCTCCACGTATGATTGGCAATTTCATGACCGAAAGCATCCGCTTTTTTCACGACATCAGGATATTTTACAACGTTTTGACCGAGCACAAAAAATGTTGCCTTCACTTCATACTTTTGCAGTGTCATTAAAATTTGATCGGTCACATTTTTATGTGGACCGTCATCGAACGTAAGTGCAATTTTTTTATGAACGGCCTGTTGTTCTGGAGGTTGTTGTTGTTCATTTTCTTGTACATCATCGGCCTGCTTATTATCCAATATATTTTCAACCTTTATGTATGTTGTACAATTTCTGCCCGGTGCCCCTCCGGCATTCATATAAAACGGCATCATTTTATTTAAGCTGCCGGTTGGCTCGTTTATATAACCTTTGGAAGCGGATGGCTCATAATAAGCAGCATTCATCGAAACCGCTTTATTACTTGCGTAAGTTGACGGTGTATCGATCCATAGGCGATATCCGACAACTATTAATATTCCACATAATATGCTGAGCACTGTTATTTTTTTGCCCATTCTACTACCCTCCTTTCCTCTTCTATTTATTAGACGTATGAAGAGAGCAAAAAGTTAATAAAATATTGGATTTTTTTATAAATTTTTCCCATAAAAATAGCAAAGTAGAAAAAACTACTTCGCTCTGTTTACTTTGTCGGTGTGTCGGTTTTTGAATGTAATGTCGTATTTTTCCCGTGCATAAAGGCTTCTAATGCTGTGTACACATTTTCAATCTCTGTTTCTGATAATCGTTTTCCTTCAAGTGTTTTTGCCCATTTTTTTAATTCCGCCATTTTTAGCACTTCTACATTTGAAGATTGAACTTCAATCTGCTGAAATGAGCAACCATTCGTAAAAACTACGAGCGTTTCAAAAAATGTACCGTCTACTTCAGGCAGCTGGTCTTTTAATACATGAGTTAAACGTTTTGTTTCATGGATCGGGTTATTAAATACTTGTTTTTTATTTTTATGTAATAGCTCAATCCATTCAATACCCTGCTCCCGTCCATTAATCCAGCCTGATTTATCTTTCACATTTACTACATAGATCCCTGATTCATGAAGTAAAAGTGCATCAATTGTTTGTACTTCATTATGAACAGGAAGTTGGAGATTCACCATTACTTTTTTTATACCTTGAACATGCTCCAATTCCTTTACTAGCTGATAGGATATTCGGACACTCTTATTCATAAGCACATCAAAATAGGTATAGCCGGTCAATTGATAAAATGTTGTATTGTCATGAGAATATAATTTAAAAATAAAGTAACCAATAATCGCAATTAGAACGACCAATAAAAATAAGGTCATTGCGTTCACTCCTTGTCTGCGTCATCGCAGTTCATTTTAGATAACACTAGTGCCATTACTAAATTTCTATAGGCTGTTGAGAGTTGGCTTTATGACTGTTTATAATCGGCAAAAGCTGATCCAGCTTTTGTATTTCATAAGTTGGCCGAATTGTTGATGGTACCGCATTAAACGGATTAAGCCAGCATGTATCGATTCCGGCATTTGCGCCACCGATAATATCAGCACTGTAGGAATCACCAATGATCATCGCCTTGTTCGGGTCGAAATTTGGAATTCGTTCAAAAACATAATCAAAAAATGGCTTCATCGGCTTTTGATAGCCTGTATTTTCCGAAACGAAAACTTGCTTAAAATAAGGTGCCAAGCCTGTCACTTGGAGGCGTTTCATTTGTGTCTCGGCCAACCCATTTGATGTGATATACAGTTCATACTCAGGTTCCAATGTATGAATCAGCTCCAATGCGCCTTCAACAAACACTTTACTTTCCGCTAAATAGCCTCGGTACTCAGCGTCCAATGCCTTGCCATCCACTTCAATGCCAAAATGCTCAAATGTCTTGCCAAATCGGGTTTCCATTAAAATGTCACGAGTGATCAGCCCTTCTTCAAGCGAGCGCCATAAGCCCGTATTAATTTTTCGGTAAACATCCTCGGTCTGGGGTGTCAATGGAAGCTGATATGCTTCAAATAACTTCGGCAGTGCCAACTTTTCGGCAGCTTTAAAATCCAATAATGTATCATCCAAGTCAAATAATAAAAATTGATATTCCTTCATTTGTGTACTCCGTTTCCATTATACTAATATATTAGCTTATCATAATCGAATCACAATTTTAACTATTTACACTACTCCTAATTTTCGATAGCATGAGAGTATTGCTCTATGTAAAGAAAGAAGGGTTCTTTTATGGGATTTGAGTTAGACCCACAACTAGTTATTATTTTAATTTGTTTTGGTTTTTTAGCAGCATTTATCGATTCTGTTGTGGGAGGCGGTGGCCTTATTTCCCTGCCTGCATTAATGTTTGCCGGGCTAAGTCCCTCTGCAGCTGTTGCAACAAACAAACTGGCCGGGACGATGGGATCATTAACGAGTACTATTACTTTTTATCGGTCTGGAAAGCTTGATATTAAATCCGTAATGAAGTATTTCCCATGGGTTTTTATTAGTTCCATGATTGGGGCTTGGATTGTCCATTTACTTGATCCAAATTTATTGAAACCATTAATGCTGATCATGCTGGCAGCTGTAGCAGTCTATACAATATTCAAAAAAGATTGGGGCAGCATTTCGGCGGTTAAAACTCTTTCAAAAACAAAGTATGTTTTATTTTTCCTAGTGATTTCACTGATTGGTTTTTATGATGGATTTTTAGGTCCTGGTACGGGGTCATTCCTGATTTTTGCATTTCTAATGGTCGGCTATGATTTTTTAAAGGCAGCCGGTAATGCAAAACTTCTTAATTTCGGGAGTAATATCGGGGCACTTTTAATGTTTATCTATTTAGGGCAAATCAATTATACATATGGCTTGATTATGGGGGCCGCTCAAATTGTCGGAGCAATTGTCGGTTCACGGTTTGCGATTAAACGCGGAAGTGGCTATGTGCGTGTCCTTTTCATTATTGTTACGATTACGCTACTTGCGAAAAATGGATATGATTTTTTCATGAAATAGAATGTAACGGATGTCCAATTATTGGGCATCTTTTTTTATTTTAAAAAAAGCTCCGAAAATCGGAGCTGAGTTCTTATTGCATTTCTTTTGTCGGTCCCATTACTGGAGGTACCGGTAAACCTGCTTGGCGTAGTAATACTGTCATTTGGCCAATATGATGCGTTTGGTGTGTGATCACTTTGCTAAGTAGCTCACCGCGCTTCATCATACCACCAAATGCAGGTACCTCTTCTAAAAGCTGCTCCTCTGTTAATGTTGCCGCTTCTTTTTTATAAGCTTCGCGCACCATTTCATACTTCTCCACAATTTCCGTCATTGTCGCCGGCTGTTGCATATCAGGGCCTGGACCCGGAATCTGCAATCCTGCAAAATGGCCGAATGCGCCTGCTACACTTACTAGATGCCATGATAACCATCCTAATGAATTGTGATCATTTACGATGGCGATATGCATTTTGTCATCTGGAATGGCTTGCATTACTTTCAATGCTCCTTTTGATGAGATTGCCCAATCTTTTACAAAATCTTCTGCTACACGATACATTAACAATTCCCCTTTACAACGATTTATTTTTATCATACCGAATAAGAACGGATTGCGCTATAAATCAACATTTCAGATTTTTAATCAAGGTATATAATCCAGTAAGATGCTCCATATTTCAACTTTTTCATCAAAGGTTTTAATATTCTTCCCTGGAATCGGGCTTGTAGATGGCATTTTTTTATATGCCCGTCCATCCAATACTTGGAGCCCAATATGTCTTTTAAAAACATCAAAGCTTTTCCCGCCATTAAATAGGACAAGCTGTATTTGCGGGTATTTTTTAAACAGCTCCGAAAAGTTATTCGGTATTTCATTTTTTATTGTTGCATCAAGACTTCCTTCACGTTCACAGCTTTCGATGGAATCCCATAGCCCGATACAATGTTTACGAAGAAGTGCGATTCTTTCGTTATAGTCTTCCGGAATATCGATTGCTAGAAGCTTTCCTATAATTGGCCAAAAATGATTCCGTTGGTTGCCGTAGTATTGCTGTTTTTCCAGTGACTGCTTTCCTGGCATTGAGCCAAGAATAAGCACTTTTGTTTTCCCATCCACAATCGGAGGTAATATATTTTGGATTAGCTCCATCACAACTCCCACCATTCTTTACTGTTATTTTAATGATAAAAGAACCACATATAAGTATGCGGTTCTTTCACTCTATTATTCTTTTTTATATACAATTGATCCATCAACAACGGTCAATAATGCATTGGCCTGTAAAATTTCTTCAGCGCTGCAGTTCATTAAATCCGTATCGAGTATTGTAAAATCGGCATCATACCCTTGTCGGATATATCCGCGTTCGTCTTCTTTAGAAATTGCTTCGGCACTGCCAACGGTGTACATTTTCACTGCCTCATAACGGGTAAGCTTTTGTTCAGGATTATAGCCTTCATGTGTATCTTTCGGTTTCTTTCGCTCCACTGCCGCATATATTGTTTCAAATGGACTCATCGCTTCAATCGGTGCATCAGTACCTGCCGCACATATTAAACCTTCTTCTATAAACGTTTTCCACGCATAATGATGACCAGGGCGATTTTCACCAAGCTTCTCTGTTACCCATGGATAATCCGATGTAACAAAGGCCGGCTGCAAATCCAATATAATCGACAGCTTCTTCATTCGGGCAAGATGTTCTTCCGAAACGATGCAGCAATGAATCAGGCGATCGCGCTTCCCGTCAGCTACAGGATATTTCTCTAAATATTGAAGCACCTGTTCCATTGCGCTATCACCGATTATATGAATGGCTACGGCTTCATTATACTTTCGTGCTAATTGTATGAGTGCTTCCATTTGTTCATCCGTATGAATGAGCATCCCTTTATTATGTTCATCATTTGCATATGGCGCCAATAATGCAGCCGTAGAGCCACCTAATGAACCATCCGCAAAAATTTTCATCGCACCGGCCTCGATGAATGGCTCATCAAATTGCGCATTGTCCGTTACCATTTCCTCAAATACCGTATGATGACGCAATAAATTGACACGGAAATGCTTTCGTTCACCTATTACGCTATGATAGGCAGTCAGCGGATTCGTATAATGGCCGTAATAGCCCATCTCTTCTGTATGCCCACCGGTTAAACCATAGGATTGCATATGTTCAATGGCCAGCTGCAATACTTCCGCTAAACTTTCAATATAGCTTTCTCCCTCTTGTTTGAATAGTGATGACACTAGATTCGTTGCCTGTTCATACAACAATCCGTTCAGCTCACCGTTTTCATGGCGTCCAATCTTTCCGCCTTCGGGATTTTCAGTATCTATTGTAATACCTGCTAAATGAAGTGTGGTTGAATTCACTAAAGCAACATGGTGGCACACACGATTAAGGAATAGAGGGTTTTTTGTTACTGCATCCAATTCCTCTTTCGTTGGAATACGGCCATCTGTAAATTGATTTTCATTCCATCCGTCCCCAATGAGCCACTGCCCATCCTGTAGTTGGCTTGCCGCATTTTTAACCAGTTGTACAAGCTCTTCCCCACTTGTTGCTACTGTCAAATCAAGACGCATCAACTTTTCACCGTGTCCAATCATATGGAGATGACTATCTACAAAGCCGGGGTACATAACTGCGCCCTGCAAGTCGATAACATCATCTGCATATACTAGTAAATCGTCGAAAGCCCCTGTCTCCACGATTTTACCATCTTGTACAAGCACTGCCTGAACGGTCGCCCCTTCTTGCTCCATCGTATATATTTTGCCATTAGTCCATAGCTGCCTCATCTTCCGCTATCCCCCATCTACATATCAAAATCTTGTCGTGCATATGGTTCACCTATATTCATATGATCGAGAATCGGTTCATCTGATCCTTTATAAATAAACGTGATATCCTGCAATTCAGGTAAATTCTCAAAATAAGAGCGTGCTAACGTTTCAACAAACATATTGGCACCTGCAGAACCTTGAATCGTATATATATCGTCACCTAAATTAAGCACTAAGCTCTTATCCTTATTTTCCATTGTATAGTCAAGTAACACTACATCATGCTCATTTACTGTTGAAAAAATAAACGGCACCAGTTCTTCGTCATCGCTATTAAAATTTTCTTCAAATGGAACGGTATTCTCTGCATTCTCATCTGATTTATATAATGTAATCTTTTCCTCTTTCACTTTAGAGCTACCTTGTGTCACATTGTCTGTATTATTTCCCGGGACATTATTTACATCATCACTCATCTCTTTTGTCCCGCACGCTGCGAGCACGAGCGCAAATAACATGACCAATAACAATTTCTTCATCATTGCCTCACTCCTTTTGATGTATTACTTTCAAGATACAGAATAAATAAACAATTTTCAAACTTCCGATGACTTTTCTAAGTACTTGTTACGCTCAAAATATAGCTAAGTTTATTTAAATATAAGTAAACCATTAAATTTCAGTACTGAAAATAAAATGTTTTCAAAAAATATTGACAATGGTAATTACCTCCAATATTATTAAGGAACACTAAATAAATTAAAACAAGGAAAGGAGTTTAGGGATATGATGACACCAATTGTAAAGTTACCAATTTCAACAGCGACAATTTCATATTGCCCTAACCTGAACTTTTGTTTTAATTTCGCACGTACTTGTAAATAAAAAGCACAGGTGTGGACTCCCCCTGTGCCCTTTTCGTTTTGACACCTTTTCGAAAAATCGGAATAGGTGTCTTTTTTGTTTGCATTGGCCGTGTTTTTAAATATCGGCGGAAAATGTACGATGCATTTTAGTGTAACAACATTTTAGGAGGGCTTTATATGACTATCATTTGGCAGCGAAAACTATTAAAAATGGATCGATACGATGATGGGTAGCAACACGATCAACAATGAAGAAAGAAGGTATACGTAATGTTTAATGTATTTGTGAAATTAAAGTGGTTTTTAAAACTGTACCGTAAGCAATATACAATTGCGATTGTGCTCCTTATGCTGGCGAGCTTTATCGAAGTCTTGCCGCCATGGATTTTAGGGGAAGCCATTGATGACATGACAAATGGAGATATGGATCAGATGCAGCTGCTGAAGTATGTAGGCTTCGTTATTGGCGCTGCCATCGTGAGCTACGCTTTAAACTTCATCTGGCAATACCAGCTGTTTGGCGGTTCGATCGCACTGGACCGTATATTACGTAAAAAACTGATGCACCAGTTTTTAAAAATGACTCCTACATTTTATGAAAAAAACCGTACCGGTGACTTAATGGCAAAAGCTACAAACGACTTGAATGCCGTAACATTGACAGCTGGCTTTGGTATTATGACACTCATTGATTCCACGGTATATATGGCATTGATTATTTTAGCAATGGGCTTTTTCATTTCCTGGAAGCTGACATTTTTCGCGATGCTCCCGATTCCTGTCATGGCTCTAATCATTCAATATTTAGGAAAAATTGTTCATGAACGTTATATGAAAGCACAGGATGCATTCGGAGAGATGAATGACAATGTGTTGGAATCTGTTGCGGGAACTCGCGTAATCCGCGCGTACGTTCAAGAAGGAAAAGATGAAGAACGCTTCGCTGAAATGAGCGAAAACATTTTTGCCAAAAACATGCGCGTCGCTTATATTAACGGACTCTTTATGCCAATCACAAAAATTGGAACTGGCATTTGTTATGTAATCGCATTGGGCTATGGTGCTGTTCTTGTCTCAAATTCTGAGCTAACGGTCGGTCAGCTCGTTTCATTCAACGTATATTTAGGTTTGGCAATTTGGCCAATGTTTGCTATTGGCGAGCTGATCAATGTCATGCAGCAAGGGAGTGCTTCACTTGACCGTGTACAGGACACATTGGAATATGAAGCGGATGTACAAAACCCTCCTTCACCAATGACGCACCAAGTACCAAATTCTATCGGGTTTTCTGAGTTTACATTCCAGTATCCTCTATCTCAGGTAAAAAACTTGCAGCAAATCTCACTGAATCTGAAAAAAGGGCAGACACTCGGTATTGTCGGTAAAACAGGTGCAGGGAAAACAACATTTATTCGCCAACTGTTACGTGAATATCCGTTAGGCAATGGGCAAATCGCCATTAATGATACGGACTTGGCACAAATGACAAAAGAACAAATATTGGACTGGATCGGCTATGTGCCACAGGACCATGTACTATTTTCCCGCACAATCCGCGAAAACATTTTATTCGGGAAAGAGGATGCTACGATTGGCGAAATCGAGGAAGCCATTCGTTTAGCAGACTTTGAAAAAGATTTATCAAATTTACCGCTTGGCATTGAAACACTTGTCGGTGAAAAAGGCGTATCTTTATCAGGTGGTCAAAAACAACGGGTATCAATCGCACGTGCCTTAATTAAAGATCCGGAAATTTTAATTTTGGACGATTCTTTATCAGCAGTCGATGCGAAAACAGAATCAAAAATCATTGAAAATATACAAACAGAGCGCGCTGGAAAAACGACGATCATTTCAACTCACCGCCTGTCAGGTATTCAGCATGCGGATGAAATAATCGTGCTGGATGATGGTTATATCGTTGAACGAGGTACACATGAAGAGCTTCTACGCTTAGGTGGTTGGTACAAAGAGCAGTTTGACCGCCAGCAGCTTGAGGAGGTGGAGCAATGAGTACATCAAAACGACTGTACCTGTATGCTTTGAAATTTAAAAAACCGATTTTAATCGGATTAGCCTTATTAACAATTGCCGTTGCAACAGATATTGCCGGACCGTTCATTGCCAAATATATTATCGACCATCATATGGAACCGGGTAATCTGGAAGTAGAACCGATTGCAATCTTATTATCGATTTTCTTCTTATTGTCTGTTCTGACAGCAGTGTTCCGATATTTAATGTTCATCTTTTTACAACGAGGTGCAAACTTCGTTATTCAGCAGTTACGGAAGGATGTTTTCGGTCATATTCAAAAGCTACCAATTGAATACTTCGATAACCTGCCGGCCGGTAAAGTTGTAGCCCGTGTCACAAATGATACAGAGGCAATCCGCAACCTGTATGTAACTGTACTTTCGCAATTTGCGAACAGCTTTATTACCATTGCAGGGGTATATATAGCATTATTTATACTAAATTGGAAAATGGCACTGTTTGCTCTATTGCTTGTTCCGATTGTTTATATTTGGATGATTTTATACCGGAAATTCGCTTCCCAGTACAACCATATTATTCGAACAAAAATTGCGGACATTAACGCAATGATCAACGAATCGATTAATGGGATGACGATCATTCAGGCATTCCGCCGTGAAGAACAGATGAAGCAAGAGTTCGACGAGATGAATGATGAACATTACAAATACAACCGTAAGCTTTTATTGCTGGACTCTGCGACATCACATAACCTCGTAAATATTTTACGTCTTGGAATGTTTGCAGTTTTCGTTTATTACTTCGGCACCCAATCAATGACAATGCCTGAAGCAGTATCAGCCGGTACGCTATATGCGTTTGTTGATTATATTACACGCCTGTTCAATCCGATTACGAACTTAGTCAACCAGTTCTCTCAGCTGGAACGATCTTTAGTTGCAGGATCTCGGGTATTTGAACTGCTTGATCAGCAAGGGGAAGCTGTAAGTACAGAACGAATCGAACGCTATAAAGGAAATGTTGTGTTTGATCATGTATCATTCGCCTATAAAAATGATGAATATGTATTGAAAAATATTCACTTTGAAGCAAAAGAAGGCGAAACGATCGCACTTGTCGGTCATACAGGTTCAGGGAAAAGCTCAATTATGAATTTACTGTTCCGCTTCTACGACCCGCAAAAAGGCCGGATTATCATTGACGGGAAAGATATTACGAAACTTCCTCGCCAAGCGATCCGCGAACATATGGGAATCGTGTTGCAGGATCCATATTTGTTCACTGGAACGATTGCCTCGAACATTAGCCTAAATGATAAGCGGATTTCAAGAGAAACTGTTGAAAAAGCGCTAGAAGCAGTCGGTGGCGAACGTGTTTTATCGAAATTTGAAAAAGGAATTGATGAGCCTGTTATTGAAAAAGGAAGTACCCTTTCTTCCGGACAGCGCCAGTTAATTTCGTTTGCGCGTGCGCTTGCATTTGATCCGGCTATTCTTATTCTGGATGAGGCGACATCGAATATCGACTCAGAAACAGAGGAAATTATTCAGCACGCAATGGATGTATTGAAAAAGGGACGTACGACATTTATTATCGCCCACCGACTTTCCACTATTAAAAATGCAGATAAAATTTTAGTATTGGACCGTGGTGAAATTGTTGAACAAGGCAGCCATGATGAACTTGTCGCACTTGGCGGTAAGTATGAACTTATGTATCGCCTGCAATCCGGTTCATTAACTTCTTCATAAAAAAGAAGCGTATAGCCCCCTTCATTAGGGAGCTGTACGCTTTTTGCTATTCTTTAAGCTTTTTATTCGGCCAGTATGACCACTTACCAAATACCGTAATAAGGGCTGGTACGAGCAATGGACGTACGACAAACGTATCAAGCAGTACCCCAACCGCTGTAACAATACCGAATTGTACTAATAGCTGAATTGGTAATGATGCCAATACTAGGAATGTACCCGCTAAAATCAGACCCGCTGACGTAATAACTGCACCTGTTGAAGCAATACCATTTGAAATAGCTTGCTTATGCGCAGCGCCGCGTTTACGGTTTTTCCATATATCAGAAATCATGAAAATATTATAGTCGTTACCTAATGCGATAATAAATACGAAACTATATAGCGGAATCGAACTTGCCATTGCTTCGTGTCCTAAACCGTAATGGATGATCAGCCAACCTGCACCTAAAGCAGAGAAGAAGGATATCACTACTGTTACCATTAATTGAATTGATGTAATTAGAGCTCGTAAGTAAGCTAATAATACGATGAAAATAATAATAATCATAACAGGCTGAATAATGTTTTCATCGCCCGACTGAACAACTTTTGTATCTAGTTGAGAGCTTGTTTCGCCCCCTATCCAGAATTGGCCGTCTTTCAGATTGCTATCCGCAAGAATTCCCTTAACATCGTCTTTCATTTGCTCAACATCATCCATTGCTTCATTCGAATATGGATTTTTATCCAAATCGATTTCATAAAGTTGGATATTGTTATTTGTCTCACCTGTACGCATTTCTTTTACTACACCGACATATGGAAGCCTTAACAGTTGCTCTGTAATGTCCAAATCAGTACCTTCACTGTCTATTAATAACTGAACCGGTGCCAATTCACCTGGTGTAAAGTTTTCTTCAATAATTTTAAATCCTTCACGTGAAGGCATATCTTCAGGGAATGAAGATATTAAATCGTAATTGTATTTAATATTTGTGGAAGCGAATGCTAAACCGATTAAAACCGCTCCCGCTACAATAATGACAAGCCATGGTTTTGATGTAACAAATTCACCAATCGCACGCATATAACGGTGATTTGGTTTACGTGGTTTATATGGTTTGTTTTTCTTTTCTGCATTCGCTTTTTCAGCTTCCTCCGTACGAGGAACAAACGGCCAAAATGCTGCACGGCCTAAAATGCCAAGAACGGCAGGGAGCAATGTAACTACTGCAAATCCTGTAATTAATACACCAAAGCTGAATGGAACGGCAAAACGCTGGAATGCGCCGTAATCTGCCAATGCCAATGTCGCTAAACCGATTACAACTGTTAAACCACTCATTACAATTGCGCCTGTTGATTCACGAACAGCCGATGCCAATGCCGTAAATTTATTATCTTCAGTCAACAATATGTCTCGATAACGTGTAATTAAAAATAAACAATAGTCCGTACCTGCACCAAACAGTAAAACAATCATAATCGCTACCGCTTGCGCATCTTTATCGATCCATCCATTTTCAGCCATAGCACCCAGTAAAGGACTTACAACTAAATATGCAATCCCTACTACTACTAACGGGATAATCGCTAAAATTGGCGAACGATAAATTACTAATAAGATGACTAAAATTATAATTACAGTGGCAATCATAAGTTGTACGTCAGCTGCTTTGAAAAGATCTGTCGCATCAATTGAGATACCAACTGGTCCAGAAAATCGGGCATGAAGTCCTTTATCTTCCAAGTTTGTATCATACGGATTTTCACCGAATTGGCTTTCTGTACGTTCTTGAATAATCGCTAAATTTTCTTTTAAAACATCTGAGTTTTTCTCAGTTGAGAAGAAAACAGGTGTGACAAGTGCTGCACCGTTCTCAGAAAGTGAACCCATTAATGCTGTAACGGGAAGTTCATGGAATGGCGGAATTGTTTCCTGCCCATCTAATGGCTCATCTGCCAGTTGTTTGTATAACCCTTGAATATTTGTCAGATCTTCTTCTGTAAGACCTGATTCGTTGTACCAAGTAATTAATAGTGGTATACCACTATCTGACGAGAATTCTTCTTCCATAATGTTTCCTGCTTTAATCGAAGTATAAGTATCAGGGATTTCATCACCCGAATAGTTTTCAACACTATTAACTTGCGGGAAGATAAGTGCAAACACAACCGCAAACATAATCCATAATGCAACAACTATCCAACGTGTTTTTTTACCGCCCATTACACTTCCCCATTTTTCCAATGGATGTTTAGCCATAACATAGCCCCCCTCTTCTTCTTTTTAGCTCTCCAAATATTACAAGGTACTCATGACATTTTATGGTACCCTTAACTCAAGTTATACAAACATTGTACGATATACGAAAAACATTTGACAAGTACTTTCTTTTTCGGTTGAATAGAGTTTAATAAAGGATCACTTTAGGAGGTGGTAAAATATGACTAAAAAAACTTATTCAATACAACAAGTATCCAGCTTAACAAATCTTTCTAAACAACTGATCCGAAAATGGGAAGATCGCTACCAAATCATTCAACCCGATAGATTAGACAATGGCTATCGAGTGTATACGGAAGATGAAGTTCAGACGTTAATGCAGCTGAAACAATATATAAATAGCGGTATGACAATCAAACAGGCGGTAGATCACTACATTAAAAATAAGGATATACCAGAAGCAGACCCTGTATCATTCTTCCACAAAGCACTGATCCAGGCTGGCACAGAAGCAAATGAGCATGAAATTTTGCATTTGCTAGAACAAGCCCACCATAAATTTGGAGTAGAGAAGCTGATTCAGGACATTGTCGTTCCCTTCCTTCATGAAGTCGGACAGCTATGGTGTGAAAAAGCATGGGGAGAATATCAAGAAGCTATTAGCAGTCAAACAGTGCGTGACTTTTTAAGCCACATTCGTCGACACTTTTTTGTTCCGGACGATGCGCCACTCGCGTTAGGGAGCTGTCTACCTGGAGAGAGACATGAAATCCCAATGCAAATTTTGCTTATTCAATGTATGTTGCGAGGTTACCGTACATTAATGCTCGGTCCTTCACCTGCTCCAACAGCAATACAATCTGCCATCGCCCTGAAGAAGCCGGCTATTGTTTTGCTAACCGGATCAACTGAGATTGCATACAACGAATTTGCCCAATCCGTTCACACACTTGAAAAATTAGCACAAGTTCACGAACATATTTCATTTTTTATAGGGGGTGCAGGTACAGAACGATTTTATGAACAGTTCCAATTAAAAGCATTAAAATTAGCACGAACAATTGAGGATATCCTTCCTACCGCTAACCTTTAGGAATATTGTATACTGAGCTCATTGTATTTTCCATTTACAGCGAGCTTTTTTCTGCTTGTTTCCAGTAATCAAAAATTGACCACTTTGCTTATTCGCAAAATGGTCAATCTTTAGACTGTCTATACTGTTTTTTGAGTTTTAATTTTACGCATCTTTCGTTTCATCCGGCTGGTTTTTACGCTCACTGCCTGATGTCGTTTTCGTGTTTGCATTATGTTTCTCATCTTTTACTTGATCATTTAATTCTTCCACCGGGATTGGATCCACAAATTTCATTTCCTCATCTATATCGAAAATGCTTTCCTTTTCGGTATTTAATAAATCCGGATTATCAAGCTTTTTATGCTTTATTTTATCGTCTCTCATTGATAAAAGCCTCCTTTTCGAATAGTCTCCTATCCTTTACCCGAAAAAAGAGATCGTTACACTTTTACTTTCAAATACATGTCTTCTTAACTTTTAAAATCTAAGCCTTTCTCTGCCAACGCATGTTTTAATGTGGGCAATGTCGCAGGTCCAATACCATGCAATTTTAAAATTTCTTTTTCCGTATAATCAGCAAGCTGCGCCAACTCGGTAATCCCTGCGTTTATCAGCGCATTACATGCAGGTGAGGATAAGCGAGATAAAAATCCTTCTGACGGTTTATTCTCCTGCTCACATTTAGGGCATGTTCCACAATCAGTACTTTTATAATACCGATGACCCACCGGACAAATGCGCAATGTCCTTTCCCTTTTCACCATTCCCATCAACTCCTCTTTCAGTTAAAGTTTTATCTACTCTTTATTATTCTACCGTTCAAAAAAATCCGTTGCACGATTTTACGTACAACGGATTTCAATTTATGCTTTTACAAAATCATGTGAATCAACATTTCGAATCATATAGTCAAATGCCCCTAAAGCTGCTGTTGCGCCAGAACCCATTGAAATGACAATTTGCTTATACACCGTATCCGTGCAATCACCTGCAGCAAAGACTCCCGGAATATTTGTAGCCCCGTGGTTATCTACAATAATTTCACCATGCGCATTCATGTCTACCGTCCCCTTAAGGAACTCTGTATTTGGCAATAAACCAATTTGAATGAATACACCTTGTAATTCAATATGCTTTTCTTCACCAGTAGCAACGTCTTTATACGTTAAACCATTCACTTTATCCGTTCCTGTAATTTCAGTAGTTAAAGCATTCGTAATGACTGTAACGTTTTTTAAACTGTAAACGCGCTCTTGTAACACTTTATCCGCCTTCAACTCACTGTTACGCTGTATTAGCGTAACATGATTTACAATACCCGCTAGGTCGATAGCCGCTTCTACACCAGAGTTACCGCCACCGATTACCGCTACATCTTTCCCTTTAAAAATCGGACCGTCACAATGCGGACAATACGCAACACCCTTATTTTTAAATTCTTCCTCACCAGGCACCTCTAGTTGACGATAACGAGCACCCGTAGAAAGGATAACTGTTTTCCCTTTTAATACCGCGCCATTTTCTAACGTTACTTCAATAAAATCTTTTTTCTCGATCTTTGCAGCACGTTGGGATTTCATCACATCGATGTCATAGTCTAATACATGCGCTTCTAAGCTTGATACAAATGCCGGACCTTCTGTTGCCTTTGTTCCAATAATGTTTTCGATCGATAACGTATCGTTAACCTGACCACCGAAGCGATCGGCTACAATACCTGTACGAATCCCTTTACGCGCCGAATAAATAGCGGCTGCAGAACCGGCAGGACCGCCACCTACTACTAATACATCAAAAGCTTCTTTATCTGCAAATTCCGAGCCGTCTGATACTTCACCTAACTTTGTTAAAATATCTTCCAGCTCCATACGACCACCACCGAAGTTTTCGCCGTTTAAATATACAGTAGGCACCGCCATAATATCTCGCTCTTTAATTTCAGATTGGAATGCTCCACCTTCAACCATCGTGTTCGAGATATTCGGATTTAAAACCGCCATAATGTTTAATGCCTGCACTACATCCGGGCAGTTGTGACAAGTTAAACTTACATACGTTTCAAACTTCAACGGCTGTTTGATCGCCTGAATACGCTTTACAACTGCTGCATCAATTTTTGGCGCACGTCCTGAAACTTGTAAAAGCGCTAAAACTAATGATGTAAATTCATGACCAAGTGGTAACCCGGCAAATGTAATACCAGATTCTCCTTCGCCTACTTTATTAATACTGAAACTTGGTGTACGTTCTAATAAAGCATGTTGCACCGTAATACGAGGAGACATCTTTTCCAACTCTTCAACTAAATTGAGCACTTCTTGCGATGTCTTGTCGTCATTAACACTCACTTTAATTAATAAATCACCTTCCAGCATTGATAAATACTGTTGTAATTGCGCTTTAATTTGATTATCTAACACTGCACAAGCTGCTGTATGAACACCACTTACCGTTCTCTCCCGAAAAATAAGCGGCCATTCTCTCTCTAATACAGCAAACCCTTCACCTCTTTCATATTAAATTAGAAGATAGAGAGCTTACCTTTCCTTTCCCTATTTAAAAACAGAGCGACAAAAATCAAGCCGTAACGGTTGTTTTTTGTCGCTTACTTGTTGTTATTTAATTACGCAAAGGCGTAATTGATTTCTTAGATTTTACCTACTAAATCTAAGCTTGGTGTTAAAGTTTCGCCGCCTTCTTCCCATTTAGCTGGGCAAACTTCACCTGGATTGTTACGTACATATTGAGCTGCTTTAATTTTGTTCACTAAAATCGAAGCGTCACGGCCGATGCCGCCAGCATTAATTTCTAATGCTTGTACAATACCGTCTGGATCGATGATGAATGTACCGCGCTCTGCTAAACCATCTTCTTCGTTTAATACGTCAAATGCCTTAGAAATTGTATGAGATGGGTCACCAATCATGATGTACTCAATTTTGCCAATTGTTTCAGATGTATCGTGCCATGCTTTGTGAGTGAAGTGTGTATCAGTCGATACTGAGTAAACTTCCACTCCTAAAGATTTTAAAGTAGCATATTCGTTTTGTAAGTCTTCCAACTCTGTTGGGCAAACGAATGTGAAGTCTGCTGGGTAGAAGCATACTACTGACCATTGTCCTTTGAAGTTTTCTGAAGTTACGTCGATGAATTCACCTTTTTGGAATGCTTTCGCTGCGAATGGTGCGATTTCTTTACCGATTAATGCCATTTTAAAATTCCTCCTATAACATATATCAATGAAATAATTATTATAAAATAATTATTATTACCATCTAGAATTATCTTATATTAGTAATATTTCGTCAACCTTCAGCTACCTAAATTCATGGAATTCTTCTTTAAAACCTACAAATTAATGTCAAACAGTAAAGCATCAATATTGTTAATACAATAAAATCGTCCTTTAAAATAAAATTTTGTCTATAATACATTATTTTTGTATATTTCATTTTAATGGAGATAATTATCCTATAACTAATATTCTTCCCTCACACTTTAACTGACAGC
Source organism: Solibacillus sp. FSL K6-1781 (assembly GCF_038630735.1). Classification (GTDB taxonomy): domain Bacteria; phylum Bacillota; class Bacilli; order Bacillales_A; family Planococcaceae; genus Solibacillus; species Solibacillus silvestris. The sequence continues at coordinate 3,908,327 of NZ_CP152038.1, forward strand.
TAGTACTCTTTCTAATAGTTGCCATTCTCGATTAACATATGATCCTTCTTATAAACGAGAAAAATAGACATTTCTTCTCTCGATATTACCTTACAAATAAAAAGGTCTATGCAGAAAGCTTTCACTTCCTGCATAGACCTTTCTTTAATTAATTTGTAAATGACAGCACAGCATTTTTGTATTTCGTTAAAAATGCAGCAGCCTCGCTTTTCGTTGTGTACTCGAACATACGAATGTCATTTGGATTATTGAACACTGTTACTACCCACATATTGTTTCCGCTCCTTTTAAAGTCTTTATTTTGTATATGATAAGATTGCATTTGTATATTTTTCTAACTTGGACGTCGCTTCATTTTTTGTCGTATATTCGAATATACGGATATCGTTTATATTGTTAAATACCGTTACTACCCACATGTTTCATTCTCCTTTTTTATAAAACTGTATTATAAATAGTCGATTGTTCCGTGACAGTTGCAAATTGTTATATAACACTCTTTCTGTTTTCTATTTTACTCTAATTTATTTAAAATGAAACCTTAAAATCCCTCTTTTCACAATGTGTTCATAATTTATCTGATTTCTTTGAACACTTTGTGAAAGTCCTGGATTCAAGGTTTTAAACAAAAAACAGAAGAATAAACAGTAAGCCAGCAAGTTCTGTTATAGCACAGAATAATAACGCTTACATATAAAATTGCGTTCATATTCAATTGGCCATTTTTTCATTTTCAATACTGAATGAAAATAAAAAAGGAATGGGATATAACCCAAAAATGCCATTTTTCTCTGAAAGAAAAATGGCATTTTTGTTGAGAGTAAAATTGATTTCCATTCCGGGACGCTTTCCGCGGGCGTGAGGCCAACAGGATGTTGGTCACAAAAGCGTTGCCACAGGACGTGGCGTTCTTAGCTTTTGTTCCTAGTCTCAGGCGTCACGCTATTCCCGCAGGAGTCACCCTCCATTCCAATCAATTTTATAAAATATTCGTTCCCTAATAAGGATTTTCCTTATTTAATGAAATTCTACTTCTGTCCGAACCTCTTTTCCTATTATGCTTTCCGCTGAATAATACCCATTGCAGTATTGGTCCAACGTTCTACTTCGGCTTGTCGGTTTGGATCATTGTTCGCTTTCTTCATAACCTTCGCAGTCGCATCGTGTGAGACATCACTCACTTGGTTTAATACATCACCTGTATGTTTGATAGATTGAATGACAGACTGGACAGATTCTTTTTTAAATTCGATATCTGCTTTCATACGATCGACTGTTGTTGTTAATTTTGTTGTTTCCGTTTGAATTGGGTTCAGCTGTTTTTTCATTCCTTCAGCATGTGCCAATAACAGAGTTACAACTTTTTTTATCGGTCCAATTACTGCAACAATACAGACGATTAACAGAACTACAGCAATTCCTAATATAACGAGAGCTGCTAAAAACCATGGATTCATAAAATATGCCTCCTTATTAAAATTCCTATATTCCTTACTTATACCCAACTTACTCCTAACAATACACTAAATACTTTGTCATGTAAGTTAAAAAATTTCATTTAAATATGCCTGCTTTTATAGATAACGTCTTGCACCTGAATAGTTCTTTTTGTAAACACCGTTGTTCATCGATTCGATTTTTACTTTTGATGCGTAGTGTGGTGCATGTAACATTTTACCGTCACCGATATAAAGTCCAACATGGTACACTTTCCCTTTGCCGCCATTATACGCAAAGAATACAAGGTCCCCCGCCTTTAAATTCTTCTTTGCAACGGCTTTCCCACCAGTTGCCTGATAGAATGAATCCCTCGGAATCATGATGCCGTGTGTACGGAATACTGCATATAAAATACCCGAGCAGTCATAGCCCCATGAAGAGGTTCCTGCCCATAGATACGGTAAATCTAAATAACGCTTCGCTTCATTAATAATTGTAGTCGCTGTCGGTTTTGGAACTTCACTATAGGATGCATGGGATTTGGCTGCACTTTTCTTTAATAGTTTAACCCCGTCACCTGGTGTCTCTACATAATAATATTTCGCAGTCTCATCAATGACCGGCAAAATTGTTGCATAGCTAATTTGTAAATATTTTGTTTTCGCATCTTTTTCTAATAGATTCGTTTTATCTGCAGTAACAATCGCAATGGCGCAGTCATCATAGTTTTTATTCGTTGCCACAACATGAGACTGTGGAACCCATCCAGGATAACCTGCTTTTAAATACGGTACATATTGATCTTTTGCCGCAATACGTTGCCATTTTCCTTTCGTTTCAAGCAACGTTACTTCATCGCCATATAATGCCTGGGTATCCGTACGTCCAACGAGCCATTTCTTTTGCGACAGGCTTAATGATGAAATCCATTTTTGCATTTCTACCGGATTTTTTGTCGAAGGGTAATCAACAGCACGTGCCTGGTTAGGTTTATTCCATAAATTCGTTACTGCGACATCGATTACATAACGTTTTTTCGCCGTTTCTTTTACACAGCTTTGGAACACAGGCTGTTCAGGTTCGGTAGGTCTTAGTGATGGCTCAACTATTCTTGCAAGATACGAAATAAAAATCCCACGCGTCATCATATCACTTGGATTGAACTTTTCGTTTTTTGCCGGGAATACAATTTTGTTTGCTACTAAAGCTTCAATCGCAGTTGCTGCACTATGATTTTTGGTAATATCCGAATATGGAATGGTTGTCTGTCCAGATAACTGAAACGCAGGTGCCAATATTTTCACCGCCTGTGCACGCGTTAATTTTGCATCCGGATTAAACTTCCCTTCATACCCTGTCATCATCCCAAGTTCAGTAATTGCTGCAATGACAGGCATTCGAGGATCTTCTGCCGGAATGTCTAAATATGTAGGAATTGCACTCATTTCTAAATCGATTTGCAGTGTGCGTACGATAAACTCCGCCACTTCATACCTTGTTATTGGATCATCGGCACGAAAAGTATCATTTGGCGATTGTATTACTCCACCTAAATTATTTAACACTGTAAGCTCTTCATTAAGTTTAGAGTCACTTTTCACATCCGTAAATATTTGGGCATAGCCTGTATTTGCCGCAGCTGCAACCAACAGACAAATTACCCCAATTTGAATTAAAACTTTCCTGATCATATTCATATTCCTACGCTCCATTTTCCTTAGCCCCCTATAGTATTAAATTTTACCTAGAATTGTATGATTTTACCTTTCTTTCTAAATATAATAGTATTTATTGTAATTTTTTTCTATGTTATTTCGTCACTATTTTTAGATCTTTACAAATTTTTATTATTAAGCCTTATTTAATTGGTTCATTTTTAGTTGGAATTTTTTCACGTGAAACATAATGTGACAACTTTCGCTAAGTTAGCACATTATTTTTTTGTACTACAGGCTCCTTTTAGTTAACAGCGAATTCATTATATTAATATTTTTCAAACGTTTTTATTGCATGTTACGTTACGTCAGCTTTTATACTACATATAAGGAGTGAGGAATATGTATTCAATCGGGGAATTTTCTAAAAAGACCGGCATTACAATTCGGACTTTACGTTATTACGGAGAAAAGGGTTTACTAAAACCTGCCCGTATTTCTGAAGGCGGTCAGCGCTATTATAATGACGCTAATATCATAACTGTCCAAAAGATTGTGACTTTCAAATATCTTGATTATTCTCTAGAGGAAATTAAAGAGCTGCTCAAAAAAGATGATTCTTTGCTCCAATCTTTGGAACATCAAAAATTGCAGTTACTAAAGAAGAAAAAGCAGCTGGAACAAATGCTTGCAACGATTGATACGGCTATTCATATCCATCAGGGAAATATGGCCGTTGATTCTACTACATTACTGCTCGTTATTCACAGTTTACTGACAGAGGATGCGCAAAAGGATTATTTGAGGCAATATATTTCGGAGCCGCTCATTGAACGTATATACAATTTTCTAGATATAAATTTTATCGAAATAAATCGACGTTATATTGAAAGTCTCCACGAAATTAAGCAGGCTTATCAGGCTCCACCGGAAGACACGATGCTAAAAGAACTGATCGAACGGCTATTTTCTATTATTCCGCAAGAATTAACCAAAAGTATTGCACAGGAATTTGAAAAGCATGCAACCGTAGATTTTGATAATTGGCTTTTTGCGATTCCGCTTACTAGTGAAGAAGAAAATTGGCTATTGGAGCAAGCCGCAAGATTGAACATATTAGAGGAGGTTATTACATGAACGTTAAACTAAAGCAATTATGGGAACTCATTAAAAAAAGTAAATTCCCCAAAAAACTCGTCATCATTGTTTTTGTATTAAGTATTATCGAAACACTTGCTTCGCTTGCTGTACCATTATTTACAATGAATATGATCAACGATTTTTCGACGACAGGTTTTGCATGGACAGCGGTCACTGCCGTTGCACTTATTTTAGTCGTGCAGGCGGTTCTTAGTGGTTTTACCTATTTTCTAATGCGTATGCTCGGTGAACGGATTGTTGCGAATTTACGAAACACACTTTGGCAGCATATTTTATATTTAAAAACGCCTTACTTTGATGCACACGAATCCGGTGAAACGATGAGCCGTATTACGCAAGATACGAGTGTCGTAAAAGAACTCGTGACCGACCATCTCGTAAGCTTTGTATCGGGCATTTTTTCTATTATCGGCGCGATTGGCATTTTACTGTGGATTGACTGGAAAATGACTCTGCTTATGTTAATCGCCGTACCTCTTGCAATTTTTGTGACATTGCCACTTGGACAAAAAATGCATAAGATTGCCAAGGCTAATCAGGATGAGCTTGCTTCATTCAGTGGACACCTGGGACGTGTGTTATCTAATATCCGACTTGTAAAATCTTCGCAAACCGAAACTTTGGAAAAAGAACGGGGTGAAACTCGCATTGAGCAGCTTTACCGATTTGGTTTAAAAGAAGCGAAAATCCTGGCTATTTTATCCCCGATCATGACACTCATTATGATGATTGTCCTAATACTTTTATTCGGATATGGGGGCACACAAGTATCTTCAGGAGCGATTTCTTCAGGGGAGCTTGTTGCGATAATGATTTACCTTGTGCAAATCATCATTCCTTTTACACAAATGGCAACATTTTTTACAGCATTACAGAAAGCACTTGGTGCAACAGAACGTATTCAAGCAATCATTGCGCAGGCAACCGAAAGGATATCCGGCCTTTCAATTCCTGCGTCTGCACAAAATATTATTTTCCAAAATGTAAAGTTTCAATATGCTGACCAGCCCATTTTAAAAGGAATGAACTTTACGATTCCCTCTGGCAAAACAACGGCATTTGTTAGCAGTAGTGGCGGCGGGAAAACGACGATGTTTTCATTAATCGAGCGTTTTTATGAAGCAACAGAGGGCAAAATTTTATATGGGCAGACAACTATTGAACAGTATGATTTATACGAATGGCGGAAACTGTTTGGCTATGTGACGCAAGACGCCCCCCTTATGAATGGCTCGATCCGTGAAAATGTTTTGTATGGTCAACACGATGCAACAGACGACCAAGTTGTGGAAGCATTGCGGGCAGCATATGCCTACGATTTTGTAATTGCACTTGAACAAGGACTCGAAACCGAAGTTGGTGAAGGTGGCATTAAACTATCAGGCGGCCAAAAGCAACGGATTGCAATTGCCCGTGCGATTCTACGCGACCCTCAAATATTATTGCTTGATGAGGCGACATCGAATTTGGACAATGAATCTGAACGTGAAGTCCAGCTTGCTTTACAGGCATTGATGAAAAACCGAACGACTGTCATTATCGCACATCGTCTTTCTACAATTACAAATGCCGACCAGATTTTACTATTTGAAGACGGGCAGCTGTCAGGCGCAGGTACACACGCGGAGCTTATTAACTCACATTCATACTACAAGCAGCTATGGTCTAAAATGCAAGTGATTTAGCATGAAAAGTGCTCGAAGGAAACTTCGCAGCACTTTTCCCCCTATAGAAAAACACGCCAAAAGTTAATTTACTTTTGACGTGCTGTATTTCATTTCTAAGCTTTCAATTGAGCAAACTGTATATGCTTACAATGTTTTTTCAAGATATCCAATACTTCATTTAAAAAACTAATTTCATCTTTTTCAACCATCCAGGCGTTTTCATCATGCTGAGCAACATACGTACTGCTTACATATGGGGCATTTTCTGCTGTAATGAGACGCACATAGCCGAATGTCATACCGGCTTCCTTGTAATCGACTCTCAATATGTCATTGTATGAAATGGTTTTCATCCGAGGCTTTGATTTATTTATAAATAGAAACTTTTCGCCAGCATAGTCAATTGTTATATCCGTTTTATCAAGCGACACCTTATAGCCACCAAATAATTTAAAGCTAAATGTTTTCATCGTTAACGACTCCATTTCAACTATCATTAGTTTTATTATACGGATTGTACCGATGAATTTCTAACTTTTACATAGATTACTGTGCTAAAAGATCCTCCACCGTAATTTTCCCATTGCTCGTTTTTAATTGAATTGTGTGTTCTTTAGTGCCATGGGAATAATGCGATGTTTTTTCATTATAAATGGATACGGATCCCCATGCTGTCCAACTATCAATTTCAATATTTTGAAGTTTTCCTTCTGTACTTAATATGATTTGCCCATTATCAGATACAAAATTTAATGGTGATTGAACAGATTTTAGCTGGGCAACAATTCGGCCATTTCGTGACTGCGCATGAATTTTGCCTACCACATTTTTAATCTCAACACGTCCGTTATCAGATTCTAACTGAAGCTCTTGACCCATTACATCCTCTGCAATAATCCTTCCATTATTGGAACTAGCTTTTACATGTTCAATATTCGTTTCTGTAAGCACCACTCGGCCATTATCAGAATGAGCATCAAGTACTTTTCCTTGAATATGATCCGTTAAAATACGGCCATTATCTGATTTTAGATAAAATTGCTGTGCGATTGTTTCAGACACCTTAATTTTGCCGTTGTCATTTTGAATCACGAGCTTTTCATATTGTTTTTTAGGCAGATAAATGACTGTATCAATTGTGTTGATTGTCCCTACTATTGTAATGAACCAAAAACGACGGACCTGCTCCTGACGCTTTATAGAGATGAAAAGTGTGTCATCTTTTATTAGCATGGATGCTTCAGTCAAATGGTCCTTATCCTTTGTTTCTATTAGAGCCTCGTCAGCGTCAGTTGGAACAATTACAACATTCACACCGTTAGCCTCAATATCTACATTTCGATACGGAATTGGCTTATCATTTTTCATAACCGCCACATTTTCCATAAAGTCTTCTTCATCATATGAAGCAAGGAGCTCTTCAGCCAGCTCTTCAATATTTCCGAATGATTTTATAATTTCTTCAGTTGTCTTTCCTTCTGCACGGCCATTTTCGAAGTATTCTTCAAAGTCTCTGCGGATGTCATCTCTTTCTTGCTGTTGTAATTTCACTAAATGGTTATCAAGTAAATCTAAAAACTGTTGTTCATTCATTTTTATTTGCTCCCTTGAATTAAAGTATTTACACCCGAAATAAAACTTTCCCATTCATTACGTAAGCTCTGTAGTTGTTCAATCCCTAGTTCGGTAATCTGATAATATTTACGCGGCGGGCCTTCTGTTGATTCCATTAAATATGTTGTAAATAGACCGTCTTTTGTTAACCTGCGTAACAGCGGGTATACCGCTCCTTCTGATATTTCAATTTGTGTAGAAATTGCTTGCACAAGCTCATATCCATACATATCTTTCTTTTCTAATAAGGCGAGGACACATAAATTCAACACACCTTTTTTAAATTGAGGATTCATTATTTCACCTCACTACTATTTAATATACAATAGTGTAACAAACACTACTGTTCATTGCAAGGTAGTGTACAAAAAATAATTGTGCTAAGATTTATCCTCAGCACAATTTTTGTTCGTTAAAACCTTCTATAAGGTCTGTCGTTCGAATAATGGATTGCCGTCCACATTAACGTCGCGATTAATACTAACTCAAAGGCATTTGTAATCGCGTCACTACCAATATCAATCGGAACTGCACTACCGATTGTCATAACAATTGTACCGACAAGCATCCACCACCATTTTCTTTTCCGGGCAAGCATGATCGCAGCGATTAATAAGGCCACAAGAACAATCAAAATCATTGGGGGCGGTCCGGAAGCTGCTTCTGTTGTACTGTAGCTTATTACACCATACGATTCCTCCGGCGCTAGTTCCAGCCCACTCAGTTCCGCAAAATATTCAACAATCATTGCAACAACCCATAAAGCGCCAAATGTAAACGAAACCCATTCCTTATAGGCAAAATGAAGGTTTGCCTCTTTCATTATAAACAGGGAAAAAAGTATTAAAGTAGGTGTGAATATTGCATGGAGCCAAAATCTGCCATAACTTAGGTTTTCAAGCAGCTCTCCCTCTCCGATAACATGGCCTAAAGCTAATATTGCATTATCATAAATTAGGGCAGCAATAACTAAAAATAAAATGGCGGATGCAGTTTTTTTATGTTTTGCCATTCCCCAGACGAAGATGGCAATATAGGCAATCGTGAAAAGTCCGAATATATAAGGATCCATCATACCCCTCCTTTTAATTACTATTCTTTCCCCTTTACCCCAAAATTAAGTTATTAAATATTTCAAGATTAGAAAGGGGCACGAGCGGGAAATATTCTTTAGATGAATAAAGGGGGAACTATTTATGGAATTACACAATGGTTTATTATTTTGGCCGACTACACTTGTAAAAGAACCGCACACGAACCCACCAATTAAACCTCATTATGACGCGATTATCGTAGGTGCCGGAATGAGCGGGATATTGACGGCGAAAGCACTAATTGATGAAGGATTATCAGTAGCCGTTATAGAACGAAATGAACTCGGCTCAGGCAGTACTTCGGCCAATACAGGACTACTTCAATATTCAAATGATATTCAATTACACGAACTTTGCGATTTAATTGGAGAAGAGGATGCTGTACGTTTTTATAAACTATGCTTGGAGGCAGTTGACCAGCTTGAAAAAACTGCCCAGCCGTTAAAAGATCAGGCAGATTTCATTCGACGTCCGAGCATCTGTTTTGCCAGTGAAAAAAAAGATGTATCAAAACTTGAGCAGGAATGCGAGATTTTAGTAAAGCACGGATTCTCTGCTGAGTTTTGGAATGAACTTGTCGTAGAAAAGCGCTTACCATTTAAAGCACCTGCTGCTCTGTACACAAATAATGATGCGGAAATGAACCCTTACAAATTCGTTGTTTCGTTAACTGAACAGCTTATTACTAAAGGACTAGATTTATTTGAAAATACGTACGCCAATATTATAGAGGATGAAGGAAATGACATTATTTTGCACACAATGAACGGCATTTTTAAAACATCCCGTATTATATACACGACCGGATATGATCGTCTTCCTTATGGAAAAATGAAGGGAGCTGACATTAACCGTTCCTATGCGATTGTGACAGAGCAAAAACCAACCTTTGAGAGCTGGTATGAAAATGCACTCATTTGGGAAACTGCCCGCCCATATTTGTATATGCGAAAAACGGTAGATCACCGCATTATAATCGGAGGATTAGACGAAAAAAAAGCCAATCCTGCCAAGGATGAATCAAAAGTGGAAGCAATGGCAAATATGCTGCTTGATAAACTTCATGAATTAATACCTGGCGAAACCTTCCATGCACCGTATAAATATTGTGCTTCCTTCGGTGAGTCATTAGACCATCTACCATTCATCGGACAGCACCCAGAACAGCCAAATCACTATTACCTGCTTGGATTTGGAGGGAACGGCACGGTTTATAGCATGCTTGGCTCCCAAATAATTGCTGATTTAATTATGAATCGACCGAACGACGATGCACGTCTTGTGACATTGGACCGGAAATATGGAATTAAATAACCATAAAGTCCCCTATTGCTGGAATTCTATTTTTAATTCCGCTTCTTTGTTATAAGCTATTAAGTAAAAGGGGTGCTTTTTTGTGGTTTTTAAATCAAAAGTGGATATTTGGATGGCGTTCATATTTATTCTTGTGCCATCCTCAATGATATACGGGGTCATTACCGAGCCAAGTGCTGTTTTACTGCTTGTTACGGCATTCATTATTGTTTTATTATGCATACTGTTTTTCGGTACCAAATACGTAATTGAAGCGGATGAACTCATCGTTTACGGTGGTATTTATAAAAAGCGAATTCCGATTAAGCAAATACGAAGCTTGCGTCCATCGAAAAATCCTCTATCGGCTCCGGCAATGTCAATCGACCGTATTGAAATTACATTTGATCCGCATATTCAGGTTATTCTTATATCCCCAAAAGAAAAGGAGCTGTTTGTAAAAAAGCTTCTTGAAATCAATCCAAGTATTACACTCAAGTCGTAAGAAGTCCACGCAAATTGTATCAGCAATCTGCGTGGATTTTTTACACGAGTATCCCTTTTTCACTTAAACGTTTTGAAAAATCATCAATTGTTAAAGGACGACTATAATAGTAACCCTGTACAAATTCACAATCAAATTCCCGTAAAAGGTGTAAATCTGCATGTTCCTCAACACCTTCCGCCACTACTTTTAAATTAAGTGCGCGTGCCAAAGAAATCATTGCGGAAACCATGGCAATGTCTGCGTTGTTCTTATACATTTCGTGAATGAACGTACGGTCGATTTTTAATAAATCTACCGGAAATTTCTTTAAATAGCTTAATGAGGAATAGCCAGTCCCAAAATCATCAATAGCTAACGTAATATCCATTTCACTTAATTGCTTGATCGTATGGAGCAAATCTGAATTTTGATCTAAGAAACTCATTTCTGTTATCTCGATTTCCAGTGCGCTTGGAGAAATTTCATGCTGCTGTAAAATTCGATTTAAGCGCACAATAAAGTTTTCTGCTTTCAAATGGTTCGGTGAAATATTAACAGCCACACGGAGGTTTAAATTATATCGTTCATTCCATTCTGTTACTTGGCGACCTGCTTTAGCAATAACCCACTCACTAATATCACTGATCAAACCAAACTCTTCCGCAAATGGTATGAACTGATCCGGTGGTACGAAACCAAGCTCATCATCAAACCAGCGAATCAGGGCTTCCATACCTTCAATTTTATTTGTTTGCAAATTCACTTTCGGTTGATAATACAGTTCAAATGCCTCTTTTTTAATGGCATCATGTAACTTTGTTTCCAATGTTAGTAGTTGATTATACGAAAAACGCTGTTGCTTTTTATAAATGACAAAACCTTTGTTATTGCTTTTTTTCGCCTTATACATCGCAATATCAGCATATTTTAAAATGTCTTGTGCCGAATAGCCATGTTCCGGGTAATTTACCGCCCCGATACTGATCGAAGCATAAAAAGTATGGTTATTTAAATTAAATTGGCTTTTAAATAGTGCTTGTATATCCTCTGCAGCACTTTCCAGTAGATCTGAATTTCTTAAAATACAGATGAATTCATCTCCGCTCAAACGATAAAAAGTTATAAACGGACTAGTCAATGTTTTTGTTCGCTCCGCAATTTCTGCTAAAAACATATCCCCGACATGGTGCCCTAAACCATCATTTATATTTTTAAACCGATTGACATCAAATAACATGAGTGAAAATGGCTGTTGTTCAACTTCGATTAGCGTTTTTAAATCATTAAGCAACATCCGGCGATTTGGCAGTCCTGTCAGATCATCATGGTGTGCAATATGTATCATTTCCCCAATCTTCTTTTGTGCGGTAATATCTGTACGAATCGAAATATACTGATAGGGCTTTCCTTTCGCATTCAAAAACGGTACAATCGTCGTCTGTACCCAATAGATTGAACCATCCTTTGCGCGGTTACACACTTCTCCGTTCCATGTCTTGCCTGAACCTATCGTACGCCACATTTCCTTAAAAAAAGTTTTGGGATGATAGCCTGAATTTAAAAGACGGTGATCTTTACCAATGAGTTCACAACGTTCGTATTTGGAAATTTTACAAAATCGGTCATTTACAATTGTGATAATGCCTTTTTGATCTGTAACTGCCAAAATGGACGATTCGTCTAATGCAACTTTAATATTTTGTAATTCTTCTACAGTCAATTGCATTGAACCTAGTACATTTGTATCTTCTATTTTTACCATCTACCCACCAACTTCTATTTAGTGATTCTTTTCTAGTGCATTTTCGGAAAATTTGCATTCTTTAATTCATAATTATAGTTCTTAGTTAATAATTTTGGTAGTTCTTTTAGATTATATCGCCTTTTTTTCATAATTTTTTATTTTTTCCATTTCATTTTGTAAATAAAAATAATAGTTATCTTTTTCCCAACTATAAATTTCTAGAAATATTTCATGGAGATTCTCTATTAAATGTTCAAAAACCTCTTCTTTCGGTGGAATATTCTGATAAAATGATAGTAATTTCCAGTGAAAGGATTGATGAAAATGAAAATATTTATGAAGGTGATTGAAAAGTAATCTTTCGACTCTTTTCAATCAGATGAACATCAAATTATTTTGAAAAGAGGAAAACAATGTACACAGATCAGGAATTAACTATCCGACCAATAACAGAACAAGATATGGAACGCTTATGGGAACTGATATATAAAGATGAACAGCCCGAGTGGAAAAAGTGGGATGCACCGTACTATCCGCATAGAGCGATTCCTTATGAACAATTTATCCAGACAAATCAGGATTGGATCGGGGATGAAAGCTTTTGGGTCATTGAAGTATCGGGAGTCGTTCGCGGAATTATCTCCTACTACTGGGAACATGAACCGTCAAAGTGGCTGGAGATGGGCATTATCCTGCATGAAGGGCATTTATGGGGAAAAGGCATCGGAACTCGAGCATTAAAATTATGGATTGCCCATTTATTTCATACAATGCCATTAGTGCGTGTTGGTTTTACGACATGGTCAGGCAACGAACGCATGATTCGTGTTGGCGAAAAGCTCGGAATGCAGCTAGAAGCAAGAATTCGTAAAGTCCGCTATTACGAAGGGCATTATTATGACTCGATTCGCATGGGGTTACTTAGAGAAGAATGGGAAGCTTTGAATAACGACTAATTTTTCAGGGGTGGAGAAGATGAGCGTAAAAGAGAAACTGCAAGCAAACTATGAGAACATGGTTGAAATTCGAAGACATCTGCATATGTATCCGGAGCTTTCATTCAAAGAAGTTAATACACCAAAACTAATTGCTGAAAAGCTTCGTTCTTTTGGTATTGAGGTAAAAGAAAATGTTGGCGGAAATGGCGTCGTTGGCCGCTTAGAAGGCGCTTACGACGGACCGACAATTGCGTTCCGCGCCGATTTTGATGCACTTCCGATTCAAGATGAAAAAGAAGTACCTTACAAATCAAAAGTCGATGGAGTAAGCCATGCTTGTGGTCAAGATATCCATACAGCCGCACTGCTCGGTTTAGCAAAATCACTTGCTGACAACCGTGATGTGCTTCACGGCAATATTGTATTCATCCATCAATTTGCGGAAGAAGTCGTACCAGGCGGTGCAAAAGCTATGGTAGAAGCAGGTTGCCTGGAAGGCGTCGACTATGTGTACGGTTCACATGTATCTTCATGGAGCGAATTAGGTACTGTACTGTTTTGTGAAGGCTACGCAATGGCGGCTGCGGACTTCTTTGAGCTTACTATTCAAGGTAAAGGCGGACATGGCGCATCACCTCATGAAACAATAGACCCGATTGTTGCAGCGGCACAGTTTGTATTTGGAGTGCAGCCGATCGTCAGCCGAAATACAGATCCAATTGAATCTGCTGTTATTACAATCGGAAAAATTGAAAGTGGCACAGTCGGCAATGTCATTCCCGATAAGGCCCATTTAACGGGGACTGTTCGTACATTCAATCCAGCAATCCGCGATATGGTGGAGCAAAAGTTAAACAACTTATGCAAAGCGATTGAAATTCAGTACGGGGCCAAACTTGAATTTAACTATACACGTGGTTATGATGCTGTATATAATCACCCGCCCGAAACAGCTATGCTTCGAGAAGCTGTTTCAATCAACCTGCCAGATTTGCAAGTACTAAATGCCCCACCTCGCATGGGAGCAGAAGACTTCACCTATTATTTACAGGAAAAGCCGGGGACGTTTTTCTTCACAGGTGGCGGCAATAAGGAAATTGAAGCTGTCTATCCGCATCACCATCCAAAATTCGATGTGGATGAACAGTCCATGCTGAATATTGCCGATGTGTTTGTGGAGGCATTGAAGCTTCATGGGGTTGTAAAATAAAATTAATTTTAATTTGAGCTATCATGTTCTAAAAGGAGGTTATAGAGATGAAAAAAGAAAAAAATGAGCTGCTGGAATGGATCAAAGTTATCGCCATAACCACCTTGTTTGTTGTAGCAATCCGGACGTTTATTTTCACTCCGATCGATGTGAAAGGTGCTTCCATGATGCCGACATATGAAGACGGAGACCGGATTATCGTCAATAAAATCGGAAAGACGCTTCATGATTTTGAGCGATTTGATGTCATTGTATTCGATGGTTTAGAAAGTGAGTATTTTATTAAACGGATTATCGGCCTTCCAGGTGATCAAATCGAATATAAAGACGATGTACTTTATATAAATGGTCAGAAAGTCGATGAGCCCTATTTGGATGAATACAAATCTTCTCTTAACGATCCAGGTGATTTGACTCCTGACTTCACGCTGGAAGATCTGGCAGGTGTATCAGAAATTCCGAATGACTATTATTTTGTAATGGGCGATAATCGCCGCAAAAGTAGTGACAGCCGAGATCCACGCATTGGTCTTGTCTCAAAGGAACATATTCTTGGCTCTGCATCTATCCGATTTTACCCGCTCGACTCATTAGGTTTGGTAAAATAATCCGAAAAACAGACTTGCCGTGATTGCTTTCATTAGCAATTGCGGCTTTTTTGTATTTAATTAAGCATAAAATAAATTACATAATGACATATATAAATTGCATTTAGAATTATATATTGTATAATAAGCTTAATAATATTAATTTGGGGAG
Organism: Solibacillus sp. FSL K6-1781; assembly: GCF_038630735.1. Classification (GTDB taxonomy): domain Bacteria; phylum Bacillota; class Bacilli; order Bacillales_A; family Planococcaceae; genus Solibacillus; species Solibacillus silvestris. The sequence continues at coordinate 3,923,389 of NZ_CP152038.1, forward strand.
GGAATATGATGGGATTTTGGAACAAAAAAGTGGTCGATGAGCGCGTGTACAACATGCAAAATAAAATTTACCGGGAAATATATTTACTCACGATGATGATTGTTCTCGTGTCGATTGGGGTTAAATTTTATCGCTTCGGAGTAAGTATGGAGTCAGTTACTACAGAGATAGTCATTTTAATAGGCGTCAGTTTATACTACGGCTTCCGTTCCTCACAACTTGGAGTATTTTCGGATGAAGTTGAACTTCATGATGCCAACAGCAAATTTTCATACAGCACAAAACAGCTAATCATCGGTATTGGCATGGGGCTGGTTATCGCACTTTTCATGGGGATTAACAGTGCGTACCAGTATGCAGACAGTTCATCTCAGGCTATTGAATATTTCTTTTTAGTATTTTTCGTTTCACTCATTATTTACGTTCCATTTTATTTACTGCTTTTATTTGCTGCCTATAAAAGTGCCTTGAAAAAAAGCCAAAAGGTAAACAGCAAAATGCTTGAAGAAGATGATGATGTGGGGCGATACCAATGAAAAATATCCGCTTAAAGATGGCCCGGATTGAACATGATCTATCACAGGATGAGCTCGCAAAAAAGGTTGGGGTCACACGCCAAACAATCGGACTCATTGAGCTTGGCAAATACAATCCGACATTAAGTGTATGTATCGCAATATGTAGAACATTGAATAGAACTTTGGATGAACTATTTTGGGATGAACAATCCGAATAAAAGCAATCATTATAAAAAGGAGCATAAAAGTTTTTTCACTTTTACGCTCCTTTTAATTTCCTATAATTCTAGCTTATACAATTGATCATCCTTTTCTTCTGGTGTACCTCGCCCGTCCGTATTATTCGTAATCCAGTACAATGTATTCTCTTCAATCCATACATCGCGGATTCTGCCTACATTATTGACGATTTCTTTTACTTCTTTTGACTTTAAATCGAATTCGAGCAATGCTGTCCCCCGGAGTGCCGCAACATATAGTTTGTTGTCATAGAATGCTATACCTGAAGGGGCCCATGTACTTTCACTCCCCGAGGTGAACAAAGGGGATATGAATCCTTCTTGCTCTTCCTCTCCTTCAATTATAGGCCAGCCGTAATTTTGTCCAGCTTCAATTTTATTAATTTCATCATTTGCGCTTTGCCCATGCTCACTTGCATACATTGTTCCATCAGTTGACCAGGTGATGCCTTGCGGGTTTCGGTGTCCGTAGCTATACACGTATAAATGCGGAAAAGGATTATCGTCTGGAATGCTTCCGTCCAAATTCATGCGCAATATTTTCCCGCTAAGTGTAGTCAGGTCCTGTGCAGTTTGCGGATTCGATGCATCACCTGCTGTCACATAAAGCTTTTGATCCGGACCGATCTTTACGCGTCCGCCGTGATGATATTTACCACTAGGTATTTGATCAAGAAGTAACCGCTTCTCCCGCCAGCTATCATTCTCCTGTTGAAGCACTACAATTCGATTATACTGCTCACTCGCTGTTTCATACGTATAATAAGCGTAGGCTTCATTTGACTGTACAAAATCCGGCGCCAGTACAAAGCCAAGCAGCCCTGCCACAGATGCAGTGGAAAGTGTTTTTTCAAGTTTTACAGCCTGCCTTGTCATTTCCCCTTGCTCTACTTTTACAATATGCCCTGTTCGCTCCGTTATATAAAAAGTGTCTCCAAGTTTATTAATAGCCCATGGTGCTTCAAGATTGGTAGCGATTGTTTTGTATTGTTCTATACTTTGAGAGTTATTTGCGACGGTAGAGGGTTGTATTTCATTTGTGGAACATCCTGTTAAACATAACAACGTAATTCCTACTCCAACAAATGATTTCTTCAAAGAAAAACCTCCCTTTGCGATACATATTGTTTCGTCATTTCCTACACTAAAAGTCTATAAAAAATGGGTGCTTCGTTGCATCCAAACAATATTCTACTCTTTGACTGAAGTTTCCGAATGTCACCATTTCCAAGGCTTCTTTAATTGGGAAGTACCCTACTTCCAAGCTTTCCGGTGAAGTTGTCGGTATTCCCCCGATTGGCTTCGCCAAGAACAGCGTATTGCAAATAGATTTCTCTACATTTTGAAAGATACCGCAGAATTTGAGTATTTCCACATCGATTCCCGATTCTTCTTTTGTTTCCCTAATCGCAGCAGCTGTCAAAGACTCGCCTTCTTCTACTTGACCACCCGGCATCTCCCAACCTCTTTTTGGTCCTTTAATAAGCAGAATCTCATTTTTACTGTTCAGTACAATCGTTGCTGCAGACACAATATGTTTCGGGGTTGTATTTATTACTTGCTGAATTTGTTCCAATCTCATCAGTCCTTTTAAAAGTATCTATATCGCATATTTTAAAAGGTTCTATAGAGGAAATTTAAAACCCTGCCATTACGAGAATCTTTCTTTAATCCTGCATTTTTTAATTAACAAACAACGATACAAACGCAACGCCAAATATAATTACTGATACAACCCAAAAGAGAATTCCTGACTGTTTATTTTGAGTCCGTCTGTATTCTCTAAATCCTATTATCCCAAACATCGCACTCATAAAGATAAACATAAGCGGCTGCAGGTGGAAGCGATCTGTAACCAAACTATAAATACAAATTAACGTTGCCAAAAATGCAAAAGTTAGTTGAAAGCAACAAGTATATCAACTTTCATATCCTTCATTTGTAACTCCCACCTCAATTCATGATATGAAACTAAATAAGTTTCCCCTTAAAATATTCTTCAGCTAAAATAGCTAAATAATCCATATCTTCATAAACATTCTCTTTTAAAAATTCCTGTCTGTGGCGGCCTTCCCATACCATTCTGGACTTCTCCATCACTTTTCTTGAAGCGATATTTCTAACCATGCAGCGGCTGTAAATTCTATTTAACTGCTGTTCCTGGAATCCGTAATCAATTATTTTTTTGCATGCTTCTGTTGCATAGCCATTACCCCACTCCGACACATCGATAAAATAGCCCACTTCTGCATTGCGGTGGTTTTTTGAAACCGCAACGAGCCCGCAATTTCCGATATAGCGACCGCTCTCTTTTAAAAACACTGCAAATTCATAGGCCGTTCCTTGCTCAAAACTTTTTTGTAAATACGAAATCCAACGATCGACAATTTCACGTGGATACGGATGCGGAATCATGACCATTGTATCCGCAATCTCCCTATGTTTTACTACTTCATAAATAGCGTCTGCAAATTCAACTTCATACGGCTTTAATATGAGTCTTTCCGTTTCTAAAATCATTTCCTCATCCCCTAAAAATCAATTAATAAAATATTCCATGTAAATATCATTTTCCTTAAAACCGATCTTTTTGTATAACGGTTTTCCCATCGGTGAAGAAATTAAAAATATGTGATGAACATTTCTTCCTTGAGCTTCTTTAAATATACGTTCGACCAACTGTTTAGCAAGCCCCCGGCCTCTGCTTTCCGGTGTTGTGTACATATTTAAAATATATCCGCGAATGCCTGTCAAATTGGAATAACTAGGTGGAAAGGAAATAAACTGAATGCCTCCTGTAGCGAGCACATTTTTATCCTCCTCAATAATCCATTGAACAAATTGACCTGAGTTCAATTGCTTCTCAAAAAAGTTTCTTAATTCTTCGTCGATATCGGAAGACACAGTTTGCCCCTCCTCCACTAATAATCGCTTACGTAAATCTATTAAAATTTCCATATCATCTGTAGTAGCCAATCGTAATTCCATTCATATCCACCTTCCTAATTGTTATTGAGAATATATCTCTACTTCCTGTCAACAATGACAATCTTTTTCGTCTTGAACTTTTCTGAAACAGCATAAAGAAGTGTGATTATAAGTGCTGTAATACTTGGATAACCTATCATCACAACAATGTTTGTAAGTTCAACTAAACTGAATTCTCCCCATTCAAGCCATAAACGCCAGCCCATTCCAAGAGCACTGAATAGTAGCGAAATGAAAAAAACCATTTGCGTTTTGCGAACAAAAATCCCCACAAAGACATTCGCAACAACAATATAAATAAGGAAAACTATAAATGTAGAAACTAAATCAAACCCCTTTAAATTTGGAATAACCTTAGTAAAAGATATTCCCGTAAAAAACAGGATCGTCATGAGATTAAAAATTAAGAAATGTTTTCTATACTTTTCTATATTTTTATAATCCTCCGTACCAAACATTCCATTCACCTCTTTTATTTATTGTAACAATTAATGGAATATTTAGGGGTAGTAAGTCGTTATTTGTACCATGAAACTTTCCGAATTTTCTAACGTCTATTTTTCATATATCTGAACAAAGGAGGATTAACGTGCAAAAATTAAACTCAATCTTTTTAAGAACGGTGATTATATTAACTGGTGTACTTGTATTGTTATTATGTGTATTTGTTTTACCGAATGTAGCCCAGGAAACTGCGCATTTAAATCCTGAAGTGGCTTACCTGCAATATCCGATTTTATTAGGTATGTATGCGACCGCAATTCCATTTTTCTATGCGCTATATGAAACATTGAAGATGATTACAATTATTGAGCGGGAATCAGTTTTTTCCAGTCTTCTTGAACAAGGATTAAACTATATAAAATATTGCGCCTATATCATTCTTGTTTTATATATTTCGGGCTTCTTCCTGCTCGATTATACAAATGCACTGCCTCCGTTAGTGGCGGTGATTGGTATTGTTATCATTTTAATTACGATTCTTGTTGCTACAGGTGCTGCATTTTTAAAATATGTACTTATAAAAAGTCGATTGAACGTGAATTAAAAACAACCACTCCGTTAATCTTTCGGAGTGGTTGTTCGATTTCTATGATTTTATTTCACTAATATCCAATAGCTTTTCTGCGGTGCTGTTAACATTTCCATAGGCATCGTTCAGTTCATGCATACTTGTGGCAAACTGTTCTGTAAATGCTGCGATTTGACTTGTCGATCCATTAACTTCCTCGATGGAAGTACGGATTTTATTAAGCTGCGCAGCAATTTTTTCTGCGCTATCTTTGCTATTCTGCGCCATTTTTTGAATTTCCTTCGCTACGACGGCAAATCCTCTTCCATGCTCGCCAGAACGAGCAGCTTCAATCGATGCATTTAATCCTAAAATTTGTGATTTTGATGCAATTCCTTTTACAAGTTCGACCATTTGGTTTATTTCCCCAATATCGGCCGTCATCATTTCTGTTGATGTGACAAGGCCATCCAAGCGGTTTGATACATCCATACTCGCCGCCGTTAACTCTTCGTTCGTTGCAGTCATTTCCTCTACCGCACTCGATAATTCTGTCGCTAATTGACGCATAGAATCCATCTTCTTGTTTGAAATAGTGGCACTTACTACACCTATTATGTCTGCTCCATCAAAAATTGGCTGTGCTGATGAAATATAAGCAAATCCAAATCTTTCCGGACCCTTTTCTTCTCTTAAAAAACACTTTGTCGTCAATGCACGCTCTGTAACGGTGCCGCGGAAATCTACCATTTTCAACCCTACATTAATTTTTAAATCAATAAACTTGCCTGGTAAGTATCCCACTACCTCTTCATTGCTTGCTACAATGATACAAGCATCTTCCGGAAAAGTTGCCTGATATAGCTCCATCGTATCTACTACGGCTTGTAATTTTGTATGCATGCCCATCTCCCCTTTGAATGTATTATATAATAGATAATAATACCTTAATATCGTAATCTTTCGAAATGTTCATGAATAAACTCTGCTATATGTTCTCATAAAAAAATCCCCTTCTCTATAAAAGAAGGGGAAATTACTATTGTTCTTCCATTGCTGCAGCTGCAGTCAGCATATTATCATAGTCTTCTTCATCATAGACTAGATTATAGATTTTCCACAGGCCGTCTTCTGTTTTCTTTAAGTAAGCTGTTCCGGATAAATCTAATGTCATTTCCAAATTGAAGTTGATTTCAGGGTCATTCATCTTAATATGAACTTTCAAATCATCAATTTTTACTGCGGCAAAACGTTTATTCAATGAAATCAACTTACTTGAATACTCGCCTATTTTTTGAGATGAACTAGAACCGGTTGAGAAATCTGCGTCTTCCAATAGCAATTGGCTATCAAGTGAATAAGCTAAATAGTAGCCTGTTGTTGTTTCACGATAGAGCGCATCCATATCCTCTACGTTTTCCGTATCTGATGAAAACTCAAACTCTTCATCAATATAACGATTCACTGTTGCAATGATTGAAGCTTCGTCTTCTGCTTCTCCACTTTCTAAATGTAAAGCACGGTCAATCATCAGTACTGCATGAGAACGCTTTGCAAAATCATTCGGTTTGAACGTTTCTCCATAGCCATTAACAATACCGGCACCTGCTGTTTTCACAATTGCTTCATAAGAATAGCTATTCGGATTAACATCGTTAAATATTTTTCCTGTTTTTGAAAAATCAACTGTCTCATTAAATGCACGATAAATCATCGCTGCCATTTGAGCACGTGTAATTTTATCGTTCGGTTTAAATGTACCGTCTTCTTTACCGGTAATAATGCCTTTACTGCTGGCAATCTGAACAAAGTCATAATACCATGCCGAAGATTTAACATCGGAGAATTCTTTTTTAATATCGCCACTCGTTAAATTCATTGCATTCACTAAAATTTTTGTAAACTGTGCACGTGTAATACTGTTTTCCGGCTTTAAAAGAATAGACGTAAATTCGTATACTTCTCCGTCTTCTTCATATACTGTTGGCTCTTCATATCCGTCGATAATATTTGCATATAAGAAACGTTCCAACTGCTCGTATGCGCCATGTTCATAACTTACATCATCCATGTAATACTGATCGATCGTTTTTTCTGCTGCCGACGCTGGCGTTACAGTAATAAAAAAAACTGTAAAAACTAATAAAATTGCTAATTGAAGTACCTTCAATCTAGTTAACCCCACTTCTCTAAATTCTATAATACCTTAACATATTACTTAAACAGAACTTATATGAATACAAGTATATTTTGGCAATGTTTTTGAGAGACAAATTACTAGCCTAAATAGTAGTAAAAGATAAATGCAACGGCAAAGTTGGGAATTGCCATATTAAAAGAACACCATGCAATCTCATTTCTTTGAATCCAGCTTTCTTTTGTTTCCATTGCTGTGTTTGCCCGCATTCGGTCACCATTGACGAATGCCCCGGAAAAAATGCATGCCACAATAAAAAAGATAAAACCAATCCCGCTCGTAATAGTGGAAATCATATGAACATCCCAAATAATAATAGAAAGCAAGATTCCGATTAAAGACACCCCTGTACCGATTAGAAAAAATTTCATATTATTCCCCCTTTCCCTATATACCGCATTCTTTTGGAAATGGTTTCAAAATAAATCGATATAATGAGAATTTTGTCAGGCATCGTCTGGAACTAAGTAATAATGTACAATACTTAAAAATCCTTTCGCCGAGTTTTTCATTGCCTGTTCATCGATATTAAATTTTGGATGGTGATGAGGAAATTGTGTAGTGGGGGCATCTGTAGCTGAACCAGTATAAAAATATACTCCGGGAGCTTGTTGCAAATAATACGCAAAATCTTCACTTGCCATAATGGGAGGCATCTCAACGACATTTAAATGGTTAATATTATCAAGCAAATCTCTTACAACTTTTGTTTCTTTCTCGGTATTGACTAATTGCGGATATCCTCTTGTATATTCCATCTCATAAGTAGCACCATAAGTTACTGTGACATTATTAAGAATATGTGTTAAAAGTGTTTGGACATTTTCCTGTTGTTCCTGGTTAAATGTACGAACTGTCCCCTCAATTGCAGCTTCTTCGGGAATCACATTTATTGTACCCCCGGAGTTGAACACAGTAATTGCTGCCACTACCGGTTGTACCGGATCAAGTTTTTGACTCATTAACAAATGGATTTGAGTTATAATTTGTGCGCCAATCACAATTGGATTGACTGAAGTGTGAGGAGCGGAAGAATGTCCGCCTTTACCGATTATTCTAATTTTTACATAGTCACTGGAAGCGGTAGCACTCCCTTTTGGTACCGTAAAGTTTCCTAATGGGACGGAAGATAGGACATGATTTCCAAAGATTGCATCTACCCCTTCGAGCACACCCTCTTCTAACATTTGAATCGCTCCCCCCGGAAATTGCTCTTCCGCTGGTTGAAATATAAATTTAACCGTCCCATGGAGTTGATCTTCATATTTACTTAGTATTTTTGCTACCCCAAGCAATGTTGCTGTATGTGCGTCGTGACCGCATGCATGCATAACATTCGGGACCTGGGATTTATAGGGCACGTCATTTTTCTGTTGAATGGGTAAAGCATCCATGTCAGCTCTTAATGCAATCGTCGGCCCTGTTTTTCCCCCTTTTAAAATTCCGACAACGCCATACCCGCCAATATTCCGTTGCACTTTAATTCCATAACCTGCTAAAATATCCCCTACCATTCTGGCCGTTTGTACCTCTTGAAATGGCAGTTCAGGGTTCTCATGCAAATGCCTTCTCCAAGCAACCATTTGATCGTACACTTCCTCCACTTCTGCATGCCACTCGTTAAGCACTTGAACACATCCTTTTCTCACTCGTTCTTATGCATCAAATTAGTATATACATTTGTTACATGAGATGTTCGGTAGAGGGATTTGTCCAAAAAAAAGAGCTTCGGTATGAATCCGAAACTCCTTTTTATTATTAATTTTCTTCATAATAGCCGCATACGACATGTCCGACCGCTTTAGCCGCGACCAGAAGCGCATCTTCGTCAATATCGAATTTTGGATGATGATTGTAATAAGGTTTTTCTACTCCTTTTGGTGAACAACCAATATAGAAGAAGCAAGACGGGAACTTCTCTGCATAATAGGCAAAGTCTTCAGATGGCGACATTGGCGGCACTTCCTTCACCTCTGTAATAATCGGATCATTCGCCCCTACTAAATATCCTGCTACTTTCGCTGTTAATTCAGGGTCATTGTATAATGGCGGATAGTCGTTTTCATACGTCAACTCACAAGTGACACCGAATTCTTCTTCCAAACCTCTTACTAATCTTTTTACTTCCACTTCAATTTTTTCCTTCGTTTCTATCGTCATATAGCGAATATCGCCCTCAAGTTCTACACTATCTTTAATCACATTAAATGTCCCTTTACCGTCAAAGGAACCAATTGTAATAACACCGATATCAAAGGGGCTTAAACGGCGGCTAATAATTGTTTGCACAGCAGTGACAAAGTGTGCACCGGCAACAATCGCATCGTTTGCCAAATGTGGTGAGGAGCCATGTCCGCCGCGTCCTTGAATTTTCAGTTTTAAGTAGGCACGCCCATTGAAGGCAAAACCTGAATTATAACCGACAAATCCTGCGGGGCCCATTGGCAGCAAGTGAATCCCGAAAACATTATCTAAATCATCGAGAAGCCCTGACTCTACAATACTTTTCGCACCACCTGGCGGAACTTCTTCTGCATGCTGGTGAATAATTTTAATTGTCCCTGGTATCTCATCTTTCAATTCGATCAAACAATCGGCCAATACAAGTAAATATGCGGTATGTCCGTCATGGCCGCATGCGTGCATTACTCCTTCATTAACAGATTTGAATGGAACATCGGCTTCTTCGGTAATCGGCAATGCATCGAAGTCTGCGCGAAGCCCGATATTTTTGCCTGGCTTGCCGCCTTTAATCGTTACAATAATTCCGTAGCCATTTCCGACATTTGAATGAACTTCTACATCTTTTCCTTTATAAAAGTCGAGAATGTACTGTGCAGTTTTTTCTTCTTGAAACGATATTTCAGGATGCTGGTGTAAATGTCTCCGGATTTGAATCATTTCATCTTTACGAAGTTCCAGCATCTCCATTAGTTTTTGTTTCATGGTTACCACTCCTGAACTTAAATTTTGAAGAAAATGATGTAAACGCCTTTGACAAGGCGTTTACATCATTTAAATTAATCGACTGATTTCCCAGCGTTTTTTGGAACTAGGAATAAAACTGATAAGATGGAAAGGACACCGAATATGACGTTAATGATGATCCCTGTTGTTGCGGCCATTTCCAGGTTGCCGTTTGCAGATGCCGCGCCGTATGCTGTCATGGAAATGGCTACACCGAACGCACTACCTAAAGAACTTGCCATTTTATATACACCTGCCGCTTCCCCAACTTTGTCAGAAGGTGCATTGGATACAGATGTATCTGTTGACGGTGTTGCATAAATACCTAAGCCAAGACCGAATAAAGCAAATCCTACGAATACCGCGATTGTATACGCTACATCCGGCAAGAATGTTAATCCCATTAATGCAACACCGACCGTAGTAATTATTCCACCCCAAATCATCGGTTTTTTAGCACCAACACGCTGAAGTATTTTCTCCCCTACACGGATCATTGCCAGTACCGTCACTAAATAGCCAAGGGAAAGTAAGCCTGATTGGAAAGCATTAAATCCACGTCCTACCTGCACATACGTATTGGCTACTACTAATGTACCCGCTATTGCATTAAGTAAAAAGTTCGATACCGTTGCACCTGTATAGGCTTTGTTTTTAAATACCGCAAAGTCAATTAGTACAACTTCTTTTTTCATCTCTACTCGAATGAATGTAATTAATCCAATTACTGTTACTGCCATTAAAATTAAGGAAATGCCGCTTGTCCAACCAAAGTCTGCACCATACGTAATTAAAATATTTAATGCAACCATTGTGACAATAAAAATGCCTAGACCGACGTAGTCAAAACGGAATTCTCCTGAAGACTCCTGTTTACTTTCAGGTGTGTCTTTTAATAAAAACAGACCAATTAGAGCGAATACAATCGAGAAGATGAAAATCCATCTCCATCCTAATGAAGTCGCAATGGCACCACCTGCAAATGATGCAACACCGGAACCTCCCCATGAACCAATTGACCAGTAGCTTAATGCTCTTTGACGGTCCGCGCCTTCAAAATAAGCTTTGATTAAAGCAATTGTAGACGGCATAATGAATGCTGCTGATAGACCGATAATAATTCGGCCGATTATTAATAAAACAGCACCTTGCGCCAATACTAAACAGAGTGAACCAAGAATACTTAGCCAATAACCGATGACCGCTATTTTTTTACGACCTATTTTGTCAGCAAGACCACCGGCCGCTACGATGAACATTCCTGAGAATAATGCCGATAAACTAATCGCTATATTAATCGTACCAAGCGAAATGCCTAAATCCTCTTGAACAGCTGGTACAACGTTTACCATTGCTTGAGCAAATAACCAGAATGTAATAACACCGAATACAATTCCGATGATCATTTTATTCGTACCTTTGTAAGTGTTCATAATAATCCTCCTATAAAATTTCCCGCGTAATTATAATGTCTTCAAATCTCTTTCAATCATACTCCTCAGTATTAAAAGAAATATTGCAACCACGCTTTAACAATTAACAATAGTGATTTATTTTCTCGAGAATATTTTTTAGCCGTTAAAGCCTGATCAATACTTCATGTCTTTAGTTTATACAGAAATCTATATGTCAAAAAGTTATTATTTGCGTATAACATGTATACGAGTCTGTATATTTTTTACGGAAACAATTGGAGCAACAAAAATATACCGTCAATTTTTTACTTAAATAAAAAAAGACTGCTACGTATCGTTCGCAACAATCTTTTTATAAAACAGCTTTTCTTATATCAAAAAAATGAATGGCATTCACCGTTAAGTATGAATAAAAAGACCAATCACTCATAATTTTTTCATCAAAAATTTCAAGTTGAGGATAGCTTGACCTGTTAATATAATCAATGACTTCCATATCCAATCCATAGCGGCTATTCAAATCAATCCAATTTGTATAAAGTGCGCCATGCTCACGGTCAAACGTATATTTTCGCACTTGATATTCGCCAGGCTCCATTCCTTTAATTTTCACAAATAAGTCCTTATTGAACATTTGCAAAAACGTTTCCTCAATTAAATAATAAGGATTCACGGTTTTACTGTTCATGAGCACTAACTGATACCCACGTTCATTTTTTGTCATCATGTAATCAGGTCCTTGGGCAACAATCTTACCGTTCAGCTTTTTTGCAAACATTAACGCAAAATATGCCGGTCTTTTTCCATCAAAATAATGGAAAAGTTCTAGCCCTTCAATCCGGATACGTTGGCCGTCACTCTCACTTTCATGTACAACCGTATTAATCCAAAAACCTACTGATTCCACCTCATCTGATATGTCCAGCATATTTTCCAATACTAATGCTGCGCGGAAAAAGCGGCCGTTTGTCAGGCGTGTATTTCCGGAAAGAGTATTCCATGAAATGACATGAAGTGGCTTTTTAATTCCATTCTTCTTTAAATACTCTTTTATTTTTTCTGTTTTTTCTTTTAAATAATCTTTTGTCAGGAAAAAGCGATCATCGTTCAACTCTTTAAAATCTACAACATCATTTTGATTCGAATGATACCCTATAAAATCTACAAACTCCGCCTCTTTTAACAGCCATATATGCGCTTCACTTGTCTTCTCCTTTTCAAAGGAAAAAGGTAAAAACATACCGACTTGAATATCCGGTACAATGCCTTTTATCAAATGGTATAACCTAAAATAAACCCGTTTTAGCTCATCTGCTGCCACGATAGTATTGTATGGTTCATAAAAGAGAAAATGCCAGGCGCTTAAATAGGAACCACCATATAATTGCAGACAATGCTTCAAAAAATGCTCCAGCTTTCTGAGATAATTTTCTTCATCCATCGTTAATTCCTGATAATCAATTCTTACGAAAAGTGCCAAGTTTTGCTGCTTTAAAAACTCCAGGGCAATATCGGTTTTAAAATATTGTGAACTTGTCGGGATGATTTCATCTGTTTCAATCTCAGCTGAAATCGCTTCTCCCTTTAGTAAATTACTGATTCCTACAAAATCTACCCCGATTTCTCTTTTCGCCATTAAAATTTGTGCACGGATATTTTCCTTTTGTAATTCCTTCAACTCATGCACAATAACCATATGTTTGGGCCTTGAAATAGGAATATTGCCAGGCGCTGTTATATCCAATGACAATTCTTCAAATTTCGATTGTGTATTTTTATACGATTGATCAAGTGTATTTAAAATAACCCCTAACTTGCCTAAAATTTCAGGTGAATGTACTGGCTGTTCCGCATCTTCCAGCGGGTACTCTTTAAATGAATCCTTCTTCTCTACAGGATGTTTCTCCCGATAGACATGCGGTGTCATCCCATAGTTTTCTTTAAAAAGGGTCGTAAATGATTTCGTGTTGGGAAATCCATTATTCATCGAGATTTGTGATACCGTATCATTCGTATAGAGCAAATCTTTTACACTATGCTTCAGACGGATTGTCATTAAATAACGACTGAACCCCATATTCATCTTTTGTTTAAAATAACGGGATAAATAAGCTGTCGACAAATAGGATTTTCGGGCCATTTCCTCCAACGTAATCGGCTGATCATAATTTCTTTCCAAGTAATCGATAATTTGCATAAGCCGCTGATCATTTGTATCCAATTTTTCTGAGGAGCTCCCTTTTTTCTTAAAGCCGCGTATGAGCGTAAGCAAGATATCACATAAATGTTTTTGAAACTCAATTTGGTGGCTTTCATCTTGACGGTAATAGGAAATAATTAACTTAATAAGCCACTTACGAAGATTATTAAGCATTTTTTCGCGCCCCATATGCACTTCCTTTGAGTAGCATTCAAAGCGATTATCACGGTAATTTTTATAAAATCGGTCGATAAATGTATCCGAAATTGTTAGACTGAGCACATAATTATCAGGATTTCCCTTTATCTGAAAGAGTTCGTTCCGATTAATAACCAATAAATCAAGTTCATTTAATTCATAAAAATGGCTATCTGTCTCAACAGTAATCTGCCCTTCAACAACAAATATTAACTCAAGCCCCTGATTTACTTTTGGTGATAAATAATGAATCTCCTTTAAGGAAATTTGAAATTCAGATAGCTGGTTACTCATCTGTTCACCTCACTATTTTTCTTTAAGTTAGTTTTCCTAATGTGGGAAGTTTTGTTCCTTTTATACGATTTGTCTATTATGTTGAATTGTTTCAATAAACTTTTCAATCGTTGCCGTCAAATAGGAATCCGCTCTCCTAATAAAGACCGTCTTTACTTTACTATACTCACTTGGCAATGAGTGACAATAAATAGTCCCGCTCTGCTCCAGATGTGCAACAGCTGACTTGGGGACAAATGAAACCCCTAGTCCCATTGAAACACTGCGTATAATCGTTTCCAGTGTACCAAACTCCATCACTTTTTGAGGACTGATATTTTGATTCTGGTACCATGTTTCCAGACGTGCCCGGTATCCGCAGCCTTTTCTGAAACATAGGAACGGGATGCCTTCTAATTCTCCCAACTTCAGATGAGGTGAGTTTGAAATTAATACAAGCTCTTCATCAAATACTTCATATGACTCAAGATCCGGATGAATATTCGATGCGGTTATAAACGCTCCATCCAATTTATAATCCAGTACTTTTTGCTCCAATTTCTCTGTTACCCCTGTTATTAATGACAAATCGACACTTTGATAACTTTTCATATAGGAAGTTAATATATTCGGTAAATGGTAGACCGTCTCGACCGTACCTATTTCAAGCTTTCCGATTGGTTCATTTTTATTAAGAACGGCTCTTTTCATTTCCTCCGTTAATAGCAATATTTTCTTACTATAAGATAACAAATTTTTTCCTTCAGGTGTCAAAGTCATCCCTCGTCTATGTCGGTTAAATAATGGCGTGTTCAATTCTACTTCAAGTTTTTGTATTCTTGATGTAATATTCGATTGGACATAATTTAATTCTTTCGCTACTTCCGTAACTGTTCCCTTCTCGGCAACAAGTTGGAAAATTTCCAAGTCTTTAAATTCCACGATGCATCCAGTCTCCTTTTCCTGTTCCTATTACTTTAACATGGTATCTCAAATACTGATATTAATGATAACTTTTATTCATTTTACGAGATAGTTATACAATTGTAAGATAGTAATCGTGACTATTTAGTGAAATGAGGTTAATAAAGGTTGAAAAATAATGTTCTAATCGGTTCTATTCTATGTTTTATAGCTGCAGTATCATGGGGGGCAATGTTTCCGGTAGCCCATGGTGCATTTAAACATATAGATCCATTCTACTTCACCATTTTTAGATATGGTGCAGTGACGATTATTTTAATTGCACTGCTGTTATGGAAGGAAGGAAAGAGAGCTTTCCGTATGGAAGGAAAAGGCCTGCAGCTTTGGTTTTTCGGTACGATGGCCTTTACAGTTTATAATTTGCTTATTTTCTGGGGCGAGGATTTACTCGGACAATCCGGTGTTATGACGGCCTCTATTATGGAATCACTGATGCCGATGATTTCGATTGTCATCTCATGGATGATTTTTAAACACCGTCCATCGCTGTTTACATTACTATGTGTATTATTATCATTTATCGGTGCGGTATTAGTTATAACAAAAGGCGATCTTCAGGCATTTTTAGGCACGACAGGTCAGTTTATCCCTTCCCTTTTCATCTTTATCGCTGTCGTCGGATGGGTGATCTATACAATGGGCGCCAATGAGTTCAGTCATTGGTCTGCTTTGCGCTATTCTACATTGAGCTGTTTACTTGGAACCGTAACCGCATTATCCGTTACTTTAGGTGCGACAATGTTCGGCACTTTATCTGTGCCAGCTGTAAACGATGTAGTTGCAGTAGGTCCACACTTACTGTTTATGATTATTTTCCCGGGTGTCATTGCATTATTGGGCTGGAACATTGGCGTCAACTACTTGTCACCTTTAAATGCATTACTGTTCATCAATTTCGTTCCTGTCACAACACTATTCATTTCTATTATTCAGGGGAATGCGGTAACGGTGTTTGATATTGTCGGAACAGTGTTGATTATCATTGCGCTTTTATCAAATAATATATATGTAAGAATGCTGGACAAGAAAAAGGCCAATCATTTAGTGCAAACTGCATGAAGTGAAGAGTATCTTAACTGATCAAAAAGTAAAAATAGAGGGTGGGACATAACCCAAAAATGCCATTTTTCTCTTAAGAGAAAAATGGCATTTTTTTGCTGAGCGTAAAAATTGATTTCCATTTCGGGACGCTTTCCGCGGGCGTGGCCTGAGCCTGTAGTCTCAGGCGTCACGCTATTCCCGCAGGAAGCTTTGCTTGTAGCGAAAGGCGCTAGCCGTCAGCTACACTCGCCCTCCATTCCAATCAATTTTATAAAATATCCGTTTCTTAATAAGGTTTTTCTCCTTAGCTTATGAAATTTCTACTTCTGTCCCAGCCCCTATTTCTTATTCCCTACTTTATAGTAAATTGTAATATTTAACTTAAAATGTTATCTTTTAGGTTGAAATACTATAAATTTATTTAAAGGAGTTGAAAAAATGAGAAAAACGATTGCCTCCATTAGTATTGCACTAGGCTTGATGTTTGCGATCGGAACGAACGTCAATGCTGCGACTGTTCATTACAAAGACGTCAAAGAATCGGACAACTTTTATCCCTCTGTTCAGTATTTATTAGACCAAAAAGCAATTAGCCGGACATTGCCTCAATTTAGACCATATGAAAATATTACGCGTGGCCAAGTGGCAAGTATACTTGCAAAAGTATTGGATGACCGCTTAAAAGAGATTGAGTATACGGAATGGTATAGTGGTGCGAACTTTATTGATGTGCCAAAGACAGATCAATTTTATCCTTACATTAATAAGCTGGACTGGAACGGGATTATGCGCGGGTATTATGTGAATGATACTTCTTCCTCTGCGAGGGCATTCGGTATTAACCAACCTTTAACGCGTGGACAATTTGCCGGTGTAATTATAAAAGCATATGAAATTCCATTAATTCAATTGCAAAGCTACAAAGAAAGTGGCGCTTCCCGATCTGACATATTCGATGGAAAAAACTTCACGTATCCTTGGGGACAGGAAATCGCGACACTTCAAACAACCGGAATTTTAAGTGGTTACGACGACGGAAATTTCAAACCAAGTACACCGATTAAACGTTCTCAATTTGCAAATATGCTTGTGAAAGCTGCAAATGGCGAACTGTATTTCTTTAACCAGAACAACCTGCTCAATGACTTTGAACAACTAGGTATTTCTAAAGAAACTTCAATGGAAAAAATCAAAACACTAACAAATAATACCACTGTTAAATATTTGGCTTCCTACAGAGATGTACGGTATTTAAATGCTGTGACTATTGCAATAATGATCTATAAAGAAGGAGTCATTTTGTTCGAAGATATTAACGTGAAAATGGCTGTTTCAAAAGATGCGAACGGAAAGTGGCAGTTGAACGTTGAGAAAATCAATTAACAGGAAATTATTTATAACCGGTATCAGCTGGACGGCTAATCTATTTGATTAGCCTTTTTTTAATAACTTGAAGTTTATGTTTTTCTGATAGGCCGCTCTCTTGGTGTAATATTAATAATATAGTAACTAATAATTAAAATCAGGATTACCCCTGCAAAAATGAGTGTATCCATTGCGGAATCATGTTCGACAATAATGAGTCGGAGCATGGCCGTAATTCCGATATACATAAAATAACGAAGCGGGAAATGATAGTCTTCTTTAAAATATTTCACAATCATCGTGATAAACTCGAAATACAGGAAGAATACTAGAATTTTTGCCAGTAAGTACTTGTATTCATGCTTTTGCCCGTTAAATATAAACTTTAAAAGCTCGACCATTTCGATGATGAGCATGACACAAAGAGTTAACGCCAATACTGTTAAACCAATATTCAAGATCACTTGAAGCACTTTCGGAATAATTTCTTTAAATGGCTTAGGTTTGGATAAAAACTTCATTTATACACACCCCCAGACGTTATATTTTCAGATTATTCCATCATTAGGGGTATGTCAATTTTGTAAGCGATTACTATTTCAAAAAATTTTTTTACTTGTTTTTATTCTTAAAAAGAACCTTTTAAATTTCTAAATTGCCCAGATTCATTTTCAAATATTGAATAAACGGATGCTTCACCTTATCCACTTTTCTTGTACAGCAAAACAAGCTCTGGCTGATTTCCACTTGATCGACAAAGACGCGTGCAATGCTGCCTTGCAATAGTTTTTCCTCAACACTGCATGCTGGTGCGATTGCCATTCCATAACCGGCTTCCACAACTTTAATCGATTCCAGTACACCTTCTATTTGTAAGCCAAATCTCGGTAACGGGCAATTATGCGTATAAAAAATAGCCTCCATTAAATCCAGTGTTGAACTGCCTCGCTCCCTAAAAATAAAATCATGCTCACTTAGCTCAAAAATCGATACTTTTTTATTTGCTAATGGATGTGCTGGATGGACAACAAACCAAAACGGAATATCCAGTATTTTCTCAAAGGACAAATCTTCATGGCCAATATTGCTTTGCACAACAAAACCAAAATCAACTTTATAATCAAGAACATGACGCTCCACAGACTGTACATTTCCAAGCGATACATACATATCGATATTTGGATTTTTTGATTTATATCCCGCAATGATTGGCGGCAAAATATAATTGGTTGAAATATAAGACGAAGCGATTTTTATATTCTCTTTCTTTTCCAAAAAGGATTTAAATTTATCATCAATCTGTTCTTCCAAATGAAATAACCGCAAGCCCTGCTCATAAAGAAATTCACCTTCATAAGTAAGCTGAATACCTCTTCCCTTTCCTTCTATAAGTTTCACTCCGATTTCTCGTTCAAGTTTGCGTATTTGTATAGTTACAGCCGGCTGACTGATATGCAGGAGTTTCGCTGCTTCAGTAATACTGCCCAGTTTTGCAAAGTTTGTGAAAATTCGTAGCGTATGTAAATTCATTTCCTCACCCACTCATAACTTAAATTTATGAATATACAAAATATATATATTTGTTTTATGAGTAGTATAGCAGTATTTTGTGAGTAGGGGGGATTTGTTTGGAGAACTTATTTATAGAGTGGCTATCCATAGATGGGCTCATTTTATTCGCAATCGGCATACTTGCTTCCATTGTAGGGGTCATGTTTGGGGCTGCAGGATTTGTATTGCTTCCTTCCTTATTGTTAGTCGGCATTCCGATTCATGCGACTGTCGCAATTAATAAATTTGCAACAGGCATATCTTCATTTTCGACGGTTATTGTTCTGACGTTGAAAAAAAGAGTACAACTGAAAAAAATGATTCCATTTATGCTGATTGCAGCAATTGGCGGTATAAGCGGGGCATTTTTAGCAACAAGATTGGCGGAACATACGATGAATATTGTTGCATGTATTGTTTTAATCGTAATGTTCTTTTTTCTTATTAAAAGTAAAAAAAAAGAAGTTATTAATGAGCAGCCCGACATCGAAAAGAAAACTAATTTAATTGCACCTTTTTTTATTAGTATTTATGATGGTGGGCTTGGAACAGGTTCTGCACTGCTAAACATTACATATTTTCTGAAGAAACAAGTCAGCTATGTAATGGCTGCAGAAATGACTCGTTTTTTAATGTTTGCAAGCTGCACAACTGCTTTTTTATTTTACCTGTTCTATGGCATCGTTAATTGGGGTGTTGCTGTTCCTGTAGCTGTCGGATCGATTGTTGGCTCCCATATCGGTCTAAAAATCATTCCTTATTTAAAAGGGAAATGGGTTGAGATTTTGCTGCCTATTATATTTTTCCTGTTAATTATCCAAGTAATATCGGATTTACTTTTCTAATATTGTGGCGGCTGGGACAAACTTAAAATGCATCTGTCCCAGCCAGTTTTATTTACTGGCCCTTTTCTTATGCACTACACCATTCAAAAATAAAATAACCATTAAAAGTATCGACAGATTAAATGTTACCTTGGATATTTCGATATTTAATACAAAGACCATTACATTATTTAATAAAATAACCGCGCAAATTATAAACGATAAATTAGTAATAGAATGATTGCTCAAGTTATGTGACACCCCTTAACTTTCATTCCAATCGGTAAATAATACGATAAATTGTTTGTGATCATCCCGCCAACACGCAACCCTATTGCTGCCGGCTTTCCACTTATTAAAAAACTGCCGACCAGCAATTCACCTGTTTGTCTTCCCTTTTCGCTTCGGAAAGTTGTTTTCGGCTGCTCGATAAATTGCTGGTACACTTTCGGATATTGATGATACGATTTTTGGATATCTTCTTTTATCAGCTGTCCGTCTTCATCAAATATTTCTACCGTATCTCCCTCCCGGCCAAATACGGGTTTCTTTACATAGCGGATTCCTTTTTCGATAAACAGGCTATCTTCCAAATAGGTCGGCAAAAAATATTCGGCAATCCATTCCTGCTCTTCCGTCGTAAAAAATGCATTTCGTTCTTCGTGCAAGCCCCAGATGATGGCTTGTACTGCTTTGTTTTGCAGTAAAAATGCCGAGGGTGGGTTAAGGATTGTCAGCAAATTCTGCTCTACCAGTTCCATTAGCCACAATCCTATTCGATTCTGCGCATCATCTTCGTCCTGAATTAAATTTTCTATCGGAAATGTTGGACGATACAGCAAGTCGATCCGCTTTCCATCCTCATCGAACAACCCGACACCCTTTTGTATTTGCAATTGGTGTAAAGGAGTAAACTTTGCTCCGGGCACAAATTGCATTATGTAAAGCGTAGTATAATAATCTTCTATATTATCATCGTGTGCGGTAAAAACGATATGTGCATCAGGGGAAAATATGCTTTGGGCAACACTTTTCCTCACCATGCTTTTTAACATCTCTTCCATTTCATTATTCGGATTTTCCATGCCGAATGCTTTGCAGATTTGGCCGTTTACAACAAATAACTCCTTGATGAACGTAGGTGTATCAGCATTCATTTCAATACATTTATAGCCGCCACTATGAGCAATAAAATCAAAACGCGCAATAACACTTTCCGCTTCCAGTGTTTTCAGGCGCAGAATAGGAATCGTTTCTTCCGGATAGCCCATTTCAATCAGGGCTTCATCCGGAAGATTGCGTAATAAATGGGCTGTTTTAAAAAAGATTTTCCCTGCACATTCAGTAGCTATGCGAATTTTTTCTACTTCTTCTTCTGTTACTTCATAAACGTCATAGAGAGCATATTCCTCGTTATATAAATCGGCCCAAAACCGGTCAATACTTGCATAAAATTTCCTGCGCTCGCTGTTCGTCATGGATTGCTCAGCTCACTTTCATCTCGGTAACATAAATCACGTAGACACCACGATCTTCATCAATCTCTGTTGAAGTAACAAGCATTTGTCCAATCGATGGTATATCTACTACGTTTTTCAGTAAATAGCGGATCACTTCAAAATGCGTATCACAAGGAATACGTGCCAACAGACGATAATTTTCACGTTCGTTTGGGCTTCTAAACTCGATATGTATACCTCGCTCACGAAAGTTTTTCTCATCCTCACCGGATAAATTGCGGCCCATCTCCTTTAGCACAAGGACTTCCACATCTTCTTCCATCTCATTCGATACAAGCTCATACTGTGTACCGCGCATAATAAAATACGTGCAAAGCTGCCTTGCGTAAAATTCATCGATCCCTACATTTGTTTCCGTATATTCATAAAACGGCTCATAATGACCATTTCCTTTTTCAACATAGTAAATTAACCGCTTCATCGTTTCCGCTCCTTAAATTAATAAGATATGCATTTCGCAACTATCAACCCGACTGCAATTGATAACGATAATAACATTGTTCCGACTGCACGGTTATCTTCCTCAATCGCCTTTTGAATGCTGAAGCGGATTGTTATAATTTCAGCCAGGAAAAACACTATTACCTGCGCTACAATTCCAATCACACCCCAAATGGCCATATCCATTAATGATATTGAATACTCTGCCGCTGCACCTAATACGATTGCCAGACCCACTATTTTACCGCCCATTAACATTGCGGCTGCGACATTCCTTTGTGCAATTAACTGAAACTCTTTAATTTTCGGTGTACTGAGCGCAAACAGCACCATACCGATTATTAATAAACCTAATGACACACCCAGATATGATAAAAAATTCAAATACCCATTCATCCTATTTTGTCTCTCCTATCCCCCGAAGCTTTTAGTGCCACTGCCAAAACCTGAACTGGTCTTTGCGGCCTTAAAGCTATCGCTGTTTTTATAATTTATGTAGCTGCTGTCACTATTTAGTGCAGATCTATTATTGAAATATCTACCCCCATAATAGTAGGCGCCGTAATGTCCTGAACGGCTCTCGTCACATCGCCATACGCCTTCTTCTTCCGACCAGTCCCAATCCCGGCAGCTTTGGTCTGTAGGCTTTGGGGGTAAACTGCTTGAAGTACCGCAGCCAGCCAAACTTAATGTAAGCGCAGTTGCTGATACGCCGGCCATCAATTTTTTCGTCTTCTCCATCTTTCTTAGCCTCCATTTCCTTTCCTCTTTAATCGTACGTAACAACAGGAAAAAAAGATTCTATAAATTTAAAAAAATCCCGTACAGTAACAGGATTTGAAATAACCAGCACTTTTAATTTATTTATCTAAAAACAATAGAAGGTAGCTCCCCGCACATATATACAATGTGATTTGCGTAATCATGTAGATTGCACGTTCAGTTGATGTTAACTTTTTTTCTTTCTTCATTTTTCTGAAATGCCAATAAAAATATATCCCACATAATAGGAGAATGGCTCCCGAAATTTGAAAAATATTTTCCAGTATACTAACCAAAAAACCCCTCCTACTCTTTCTCTAGCTTTTGCATTCAACTCATTTTACACAATGAAATATAAACGACTTTGCCTGATTTGTAGCTGTTTGAAACGTAAAGTCTTCATAAGCGTTCACAGTTGTAAAGCCTGCCTTTTTAAGTGCGGATGAAATTTCCTCTAGGCTTCGAAAAATTAGCTGGACCTTTGCTTCGTGCGTAATACCTGTATTAACATTTTTAATCTTTTCATAAAACGTAAAAACATTTCGATCTAACCCTTCATATTCATCCCAATACAGCAACAGGTCTAGGGTATAGATATCTTGAAGCTGGTCTACTGTCTCATCTTTTTGCCACTCTTCCCATGCTCTTGCTTGGGGGTTCCGTGCATCAAAAATAAATTGTCCGCCAGGCTTTAAAGCTGTAAATACATCCTGTAAAACATTACTCCAGCTCTCTTCTGTAATAAAAACCTGTGCCACATTCGCTGTCATGATAACTGCATCATATGAATTAATTGTTAAGCTCTTACTATCACCAATGATCCATGAAACCAATTCAGCATATTCCTTACTTTGAGCTCTATGAACGGCTTCTTCATTAGGGTCGATTCCAGTCACTTCATAGCCGGTCTTTGCCAGTTCAATCGTTACCCGCCCAGTACCGCAGCCTAGATCGGCAATTTTTTTAGCTTTTGATAATTGTAGAAGCTCCATAAAGTATTCATCTTCTTTTCCCCATGTATGAAGCTGGTCGTAATAATAGGCAATCATTTAACTTCCCCTGCTTTCCTTTTGAGCATCCGTTCAGTTATTATTCCTACTGCTGCACCTACAAAGATTGGCAGTAAAGCAATCTCCGTATATGAGAGGGAAATTTTAAAAATCAGAAAATCTAAGTTAGCTACATAACCGATAAAATATAAAACAGCTATTGTTGCAAAAGAGGCAAGTAATGGAATCCAAAATTCTTTTCCCATCTTTTCATCTCCGTTCTATTCTTTTTACTGTCCATTAGCTTTTACGTTGTAAATCGATCGAATTTAATTCTCTTCTATACCAGGTCGGTACAGTATTGTTCATGCCATCAAACCATTGCAAAACGTTTTTTGCCTGATTTTTCATTATATTTAAATCATGTTCACTGTAATTTGCAGCCCAAGGAATGGATGACAGCATATTACTGCTAATATAAAAAGCAAGAAGCGAGAAAAATTCCATCGGCGGTGTTCCGTTAAAATATCCGTTAAGCTGCCCTGTAGCAAAAGATGGACTGGCAGTTGCACTCCATACAATCCGGTTAAATTCTTCCCACGGGTCTCCAAAATCACTGCGGTTAAAGTCAATTACATACAGCTCTTTCTGAGGAGAAATAACCATATTTCCAACATGGTAATCGCCATGATGGAAACTTTGCTCTCTGCCTTCAAGGAGGTGTCTGTTCTCTTCGATATATCGAATGATTTTATCGTCCCCCTCTATTTTTACATCACAATCCTGGTAAAGTCGGATTTTACTGTCTGCTTTACGGTTAAAGTGTGATCCCCAATCTTCCTGCTCTGCTGGTGCAGGAATACTGTGAATCTCTTTCAGTATTTGCCCTGATTTCAACCCAAGTGAATACTGTTCCACTTCTGTCAGGTTAGGTAATACTTTCTCCGCATCTTCACCGTCACACCATACGAAAATTGAGTAAACACTTTTACCGTTGTCACAAACTCCAAAATCGACAGGTCGTGAAACGGGCAAGCCCCGATCAGCTAAACGCTTTATGATTTCATATTCACTTTTCTTTTTATCATACTCCGCCATGTCACATATGCGCAGCAGCAATTTCCCATTTGTAACTGTTTCAATATAGAACTTTTTATCATCCGACCAACCTTTATTGATTGCTTCAATTTTCTTGAAGGTATCGTAGTTTTTTATATCGAACATGGATAATCCCCCCTTTTGCTAGTAATTGCTTCTAGTATTTTAACATATAATTGTACATAATTTTCCAAATAAAGTGAAGGCCGATGTTCCAATATTAAAACTTTAAAGTAAGTGAAGATAATATCCGATTACTCCAAAACCTATAAGTGTACAGCATAAAATTTTGAATACGGATGAGTTATTGAGTGCCGGATATAAGATTTCCGATACGGTAACTATAAAGATCATCCCCATAGCAAAACTCATGAAGGCGGTGTTTAATAGCGGATGAACAATACTAAAAAAACTACCGATAAATACACCTAAAGCTACTGGCACCGATACGAGAAAGGAAATTAATAAAACTGTAAATATATTTAACCCTGCTAATATTAAAGGGATAAACAAAATTATTCCCTCGGGAATACTATGAAATAAAAGTGTTTGTAGTAAGGCCTTTGTAAGAACAGGTTCTTGGTTGGCCCCTAATGTTATTCCAATCGGAAAATTGTGAACCGCGAAACTAAGCATTAATAATAGGCCAGTACGAATATAGTATTTCTCTTTACTATAACTTTCCTTACCTTGTTTAAAGTGCGAACTACGATGCAGTACTGTGAATACCATCATCCCTATAACAAATCCAATAATCGTACTTAACCAACCACCTGATTCAATCGCTTCAGGGAGAATTTCAAAACTGATCAAGCCCAGAATAACTCCTGTACAAAGCGCATAAATAATATTTGCCCTTTGCTTGATTCCTTTAAAAAGCCATGCGATCATGCCACCAATGAATATGCCTGAAGAAGTCCATAAAAAGCCTAGTAACCACATCGTTATCACCTTTCACTGAGTATAGTTAGTCGTATGGTTAATCTTCAGCATTTATGAAAATAAAAAAACCGTATTTAAAGTATGAGTTTACTTTAAATACGGTTAAATATAATTTGATTATCCTTCCAGAGTTAACAGTCCATCTTCCATACGATACACTTTATCGCAAAACTCTAGCATACGTTCGTCATGGGTTACCATGACAGCAGCTTTGTTGCGTTCTTTAACTTCTTTTCGGATTTGCTTTACGACTTCGAATGCTCGCTTAGAATCTAAGCTTGCTGTCGGTTCATCAGCTAAAATGATATTTGAATTATTCACAAATGCACGAGCGATCGCAACACGCTGACGTTCCCCACCAGATAACTCATTCGGGAATTTGTTGAACTTGTCACCTAATCCTAATTCCGTTAGTAATGTTTTCGCAAATTTCGTATCTTCTGCTGATACTTTGCCTTTCATTTTACGTACTAGTAATAACTGATCTAACACCGTTAAATACGGAATTAAGTTTGATGTTTGTAAAATGAATCCAACATCTGTTAAACGAAAAGCCGATAAATCTTTTTCCTTCATCTTGCCGATATTTGTACCATTAACAAGTACTTCACCTGTTGAAGGCTGAAGTAATGCCCCAGCAATCGATAAAAGCGTACTTTTCCCTGAACCTGATGGACCGATAATAGCGATGAACTCACCCGGGTTTACTGTAAGGGATACATTTTTAAGTGCATCCACTGTAGAGTCCCCTTCTTTAAATGATTTCGTTACATTTTTTAGTACTAAACCTGTCATTTATTCCACTCTCCCAATCGCTGTTAAAGGATCAATTTTTGTTACTTGGCGAGCTGAAATAACAGAACCTAAAACAGATACAATTAATAACACAAGCGCGTATAAAAGAACCATTTTAAAATCTAAGTTAAACGGCATTCCCTCTGGAAAAACAAGAGCAGTTAAATACGTTAATACAATGCCGGCAATAATGCTGATTAGTGATAACACGAATACTTGTGAAATAATCGATTTTTTAATAAAGCTATTTGATGCACCAATTGCTTTCATGACACCGAATTGCTGTGTTTTTTGCAAAATGAATACATAGAAGAATACCGCAATAATAACAGCTGAAATGATGAATAAGAAGGCAAGCATCATATAGATTGTTCCGCTTTCTTCTTTATAACCCGGCATTCCCATTACGGCTTCTGATTTTGTAAAAGTTTCAATCTCATCATAGTTGCTTTCAATTTTATCAGCATCAATGTTTGCACCTTGTAAAGCAATCATTGCTACTGGACTCTCTAAACCATTATCTGATCCTGGTGCTGCAAATGCATAGCTTTGCCAAACGTCTACGTTAACAAATACACTTGGTAAATGGTTAAACGTTTCACCTTTAGTAATGCCGACTACTGTTAATTCAATACTAGAGCTTGTTACTTCAATTGTATCGCCAATCTCGTAGCCTTTTTCTTGCAATGTTTCATCAATGATGACGCCCATTTTATTTTCTGCAGACATTTGTTTACCTGCTACAACTTTTGGCTCGATAAATTTACCTGGTTCGATTCCAAGAAACGCTACGTCTACTTTTTCTTTCGCATCAGGCGATTTCACGATAACAGTTGATTGTCCAAACTTCGCTGCCTCTTTGACACCAAATTGACCCTCAACATGATCGGCAACCGTACCTGTTACCTTCGTTTTCATCATTGTTGCAGCAGAGCCTTCTTCATAAATAAAAAGATCTCCGTCGATATTTTTCATCGTCGCTGCAGCTAATGACGATAAGCCATTACCTAATCCTGATAAAATAAAAACAAGCCATGCGATAAGCATAATAATTGCGCCAATCATCATGAAACGTTTTTTCGCGTGTTTCATTTCTTTGATTGCTAAAAACATTGTAAATCCTCCTTAATAATATATATCAACCGATCTTTTCAACTCTTCTAATTACTAGAAAATTGATCACCTCGAAATAAATTATCCGCCTTTTAATAACTATATTTAAATATCAAATTCTTATTTGAACATAAATTATAACTATTAAAAAATGGATAAATATAAATTTTTTCCATGCCGCTTTATAGTATAGGCGCCGAATATGAACTTTATATAAACTATTTAAAATTTTATTTGAAAGATTATGTAAGTAGGTTTGTTATATTAATATATAAAAAACCGTTCGCTTATTTAATACATAAGCGTGTTTATAAATAATAAAGTTGTTTAATTTGTACCTTATAAATACAATAACCACCTATCGATAAATTTGATAGGTGGTTTTAAAGTTATTTAATAAATTTATATTTCTATCAATCTGATCCTAATTATTAAATAAAAAAGTTATTTAATATTCTTTACTAACAGTATCTAAAAAAGCTAATGTTCTTCTTACATTTGTGTCTAAAGCATTTTCTTGTACTGCATCTAATTTTTGTTGCATATTATTTGACCATAAGGACTCGTTTATTAAAATGTTCTTTATAAGAAAAAAATGAACATCATTAATAATTGCCGTTGCTACTATTGCGCAATATGAAGCTTTTGGTAACGCTTCTGTTAATAAATTCTCGACTCCATTTACTATTTTGTTTCTATTTTGACTTGTCCTTTTAATATTTTCTTTATACTCCATAGCTCTTTCATAAAGTTCCTCTATCTTAGTATTAACAGTTTCTGCAATTTCAAAACGTTGCATTACTAATCTCTGTGAATCATTTAATAAAAGTTGATCTATGGTATTTTTAGCAGCGTTAGATATCGGGTAAAATCTATAATTAACTAAGATTAAATGTTCCTGTGGATTCATAAAATAAGGATTAATAAAATCATTTGCTTTCGTATCAAAGGTAGATTTATTTCCGTTACATCTTTTGCAACTAGGTAATAAATTCTCCCATTCCACTACTTCTTTAGGATATGTATGTTTATCATGAAAATGTTCTACTTCCATATATTTAGATTCTCTATCAACACTACATTCACAATATGCACATTTGTAATGTGAACTTTTCAACAAACCATCTTTAATATAATCTTTATTCCAAACAGATTTCCCACCACTAATAAATTGTTGTGTTAGTTCTCTCTTAACTTCGTCTGTTAGCTCTATAGGGCAACTTTCTCTTTCTAATTTAATCATCGTACACCTCTAACAATGATGTTATTTGGATTTTTAAAATTTTCCTCAAGTGATTATGTGGATGTAGCATTTCATCAATATTTTTATATAAAATTTTTATTTTTTCTATATCAAAATCTGATACTGCTTTATCAAATTCTTTTAAAATACATGAAAAATTTTTAGAGTATGAGCTTTCCATTCCCATTACATCTTTTAAGATTTCCTCTATAGTCCACCCTTGGAAATCATATTTGCTATCCATAAAAGCATTCTCTGAATTCATTTTATTTTTATTATTTAAAAAGGATAAGGCTATTACTTCGTTTTGTTTAGCTGTTTGAATTATATGAGGGCTGTGTGTAGTAGCAATAACTTGCGCTCTCGGAACAAGCCATTTTAATATTTCTATTAATTTTGCTTGCCACTCCGGATGTAGATGCAAATCTAGTTCATCAATTAGTATAACGCCCTCAAATAAATGAACATCCCTAAACCCACTTGTAACTTCTGTTTGTCTAATAATACCTAACAGAATTAATAAACATGACCTGTACCCAGATGATAAAAAATTGAAGGGAATTTCACCATTTGGTGTTTCTAAATATATATCAGCCAATATTCTACGTGTACCTTTATTTGTTTCTAAAACTCTTTCTGTAACCTTACTAAATTTAATTCTAGAATCTAATCTAGTAAAACATTCCTGTGCTATTTTTAAATTATAAAACTTTTTATTAGATAAATTATTGTCTTTATAATAATTTTCCAACATCCAACTTTGAATATAATCAAGCTGATTTCCGTAAAAAATGTTTGTTAGAGAAGTTCGATTGATAGAAAAATTAATTAGCTCTTTTGATTTTATTCTATTTTCAAATCTAAATTTTCTATTATACTGATAGTTATCTACTGTTTCAAGATCACTCAAACTAAATATTTCATGAATATTACTCTCATTTTTTGAATAGGAAATTCCCCAGTTACCATCGTGAGAACTATTAACATTTGTCCTTACATTCTTATTATGACGGTTAAATGAACTAGCAATACAGTCTAAAATAGTAGTTTTCCCAATTCCATTCTCTCCACAAATCAAATTAATTCCATTATTAAATTCCAAACTTAAGTTCTCTATTCCATTGGTATTATTTATATCAATCCAATTAATTCTCAGCATTTTTTTCTCCTCTTTAGGTTTTCAATATAAATTTCTTCGGATTGTAAATTTTTATAAATTTCTAGTTCTATTCATTATAACTAAAATCTATTAGATTTAATTGATAATTCACTTCATACGATGAACCCTTCAAAGTTCTTCTCCCAATTTCAGAAAATAAAAACAAGTTTTTCTTAGCTCTAGAGCATATAACATATAATAACTTGTTTGATTCTTCAATTTCATTCTCTCTAGTTTTACCTATTATTTCTTTCCAGTTTGGTAGATATCCTCTTAGTAATCCAAAAGCTATAACTGTATGAAACTCTTCTCCCTTAACACCCTGACAAGTATTAACAACTATCCCTTGTTTTGAATTAAACATCTTTTTCATATAGTTAATATCTTTAGGAACATTAAAAAAATCTGGATTTTCATAACGCTTCTTCAATCCATTAAAGAAACTATCCCACTGTTCCTGTAATGAATTACTTGAACTATAATCAAAGTCGAGTTTTTCAAACACATATTTAAAACTCTCCTCCAAATATTCAATAGCATCTTCATTTCTAATATTAATGGAATTAATTTTTTTTAGTAATTTCCTACAATTATCATTATCCATTTCAATAGCTATACCACTTATCATAGCTAACTCTTCTAAAAATTCTTTTGCCCACTTCACTCTTACTAAATACTTACTTGGCTCCTTAGTAATTAAAATAATTCTAGCTAGTTTAAACCAAAAATTGTCTCTATTTCTTGGTAATAGAGTTAGACCTGGGGCGTCAAAATCTAAATCAGGTAAATTTGCTTTTAACTTCCTAGCAATAGAAGTTAATAAATTCCATTGCGGTGCTAAAATACAAATTTCGTTTGGAGAAACACCTTTTGAAATCTCATCTTTTATAATTTCAGTAATTCTATTTACTAGATCATCTTTATGAATATTTTTATCAAATGTAATAATACCCTCGTGATCATGATAATCTGCTAAGGATTCTATTGCTAAGCCTGTACTTTGAAAGTTACCATATAGATTTATTACTCGTTGCGTGGATCTATAATTATTACTTAGCCCTAATTGTTTGATACTGTACCCACCAATGTCATCACTTATCTCTGAAGGAGTTTTCACAACCCCACCTAAAGACTTAAATATAGCTTGGTCTGGATCACCAACTAAGAAAATCTTACATTGCCCCTCTGAAGCTTTAATTATCTCTCCAACAATTGCATATTGAAGATCTTGTGTATCCTGAAATTCATCTATAAAAAAATATTTAAAAATACTTGAAAGATTAATTGCAACTTGAGTATATTGAATAATTAACAAATATGAGAAATATAAAATAAGATCAAAATCTATTAAATTATTTTCTAATATGAATTTATGGTACGCTTTAGCCGCATTATTATACTTTTCTTCACTATTAACATAGTTTCCATTTCTATCTATTCTAGTAAGGAAATCATTGTATCTAGGTATATCAAATTCATCCTTAATAGCATCTTTTAAATCTTGAGCTTTAAATTCGTCTAAAATAGAATATTTTTTTTGTAACTCAGATAAATAGATACCATAGGGTCTAATAATCCACTGTAAACAAAAAGAATGAATGGTGCCTGTCCACAACTGAGATATATCAATTCCCATAGAATTTACTCTTTTATCAATTTCATCTGCTGCCCGATTGGTGAATGTAAGTGCCGCAATTCTATCTGTTCTGCGTTTTAACTCTTCAAGTTTATTAGCAATCTTCATAGTTAGGACTCGAGTTTTACCACTTCCAGGACACGCTAATACAAGTGCATTTTCTTCTTCATTTATCGCTGCTAGTTGTAACGGGTTTAAATTAATATGCATGTTAAATTAATTCAACTCCTAAAAGGCTTATTAATTTTAGTAAATCATCGTCTTCATCATATTCTTCAATAAGGCCCGTTAATTCCGTTAGTTGTAATTCATCTATTGAGCTAGTTTCATTTTTTAATTCAATCTCATTACTAATAATTCTATATTTAGCCATCGCTACTAAATGTTCATTAGTAATATGTTCAGATGTAAATGCAATTGCTTCTAATATATATTGTTGAATATATGTACGTGATGTAAGCTTTTCTGATAATAAAAGTGCAAACCATCCTTTGCCTACTTTTTCTGCCAGCCTTAATGCTTCTTTACCCTTTATCACTTCATCTTCAGCATTTAATCTTCCTTTAGAATCTAAAATATAGTTAGGTCTTTCGTAAATTAAAGGTAGTATCTCAGCAACTTCATATTCATTACCACTTAAGATAAAATCAATTTCAAATGTATGAGGTGCATAAAAAACCTCCACCCATGGATTAGCTCTGTATTTACTATTCAGATATTCTGATCTTTCTTGACCTGCTTTTTGTGAATCTCTCATTTTCTTTTGTTCAGAGGTATCATTAGTTGGATCTTGTGGTAATATATCAATTGCTTCATCAAAATCAGTAATAATAGCGCATTTTCTATGGATTCTAGAAGTATCAAATAAACCTGCAATATGTTCAAATACTGTACTACTCATACTTACTACGCTTACACCTATTTCATCGAGACTAATTCCAAAAACAACTTTAAACATTGCTGGAATTAATATAAGTTCCGCATCACCTTCAACTAAAATAACACCCTTTGCAAATAATAAAGTCGATCTTGTTGCATCTAAATATCTTTCAATTCTTTTACAAGTATCTATATCTAATCCATTACTAGGTTGGCAAACTTTTGTATAACCTTTTTCTTTTATCAAAATATTCATCGAATCAATTTTACTTGCAGAGGAAATATGTGTGGAATGTGTAGTAATAATTACTTGAGTATTTTCAAAATGATATTTCTCGAATAAAGTTTTTTGAACATGTGTATGAATGTGAGCTTCTGGTTCCTCAATTAATAAAAAATGTGCTGCTTTCTCTTCTTGATCCTGATAAAACTCATACTCTAACAACTTTAAAGTGATATAAATTAAATTTGCCCCACCTAAACTTAAATCATCTAATTTTCCTTGATTGCTCGAGGAATCATCACCAACCCATAAGGTTAACGATTGAAGCATTGTTTCAACTTCCTCCGGTAACTCAGACTTTATATTTACATTGGGTGAATATGTATAACCTAAAGTTCTATTTAAGGAAGACTTTATTTTCTTCGTTAATGTGCTTATTTCATCTAGTTCGCTTATATCATTGTTTAAATCTTTTACTTGTTTTTTGATTTTTTCTGCTTCTCCAACTTCAATATCATTAGTCGTTCCTCTTAATAATTGTAGTAAAGGACTACTCTTTTTTTGCTTTAGTTCTGCTATAACATTTCTTAACGCTTTGACAAAAGTGCAGGAAACTTCTTTTTTTATCATTGTAATATGTGTGGAAATATTTCCAAGAGCAAAATTATCTTCTTCTTCAGGATTCGGAAAAATCCCGTTTTCAAAATCTCCAACTAGAGACTTATATTGCTGTTCATCGTTAAAATCTGCATTTACCCTACAAGAGTAAACACTTTCATAATCTTTTAGCGTAAGTCCTTTCAAAAAAAGGTTAAGATTATGTTTGGATTCTGAAGTATCCTCCCCCATTTCTTGGAGTTCTTCTATTTGTTTTGTAAAATCATACAAACTTTTTCTCACCATTTTATTAGGTCGATAATATAAAGCATATGTACCGACTGCTTCTTCATCATTACCCACATTTTGTGAATGATGAGCTACAAAGCTAGCTGCTTCACTAGAATCAAGATTCTTAAAGGTTAGTTTTAGTACTATCCAATGACCTTTCCATTCATTAATATTCTGATTAAAGTCTGTTTCCAAAAGTTTTGTAGCATTAATAGGTAAACTTTCATCTAAAAGTAAACGAATTGCATATAGCACATTAGATTTCCCTGAACTGTTTTCGCCAATTAAAGTGTTAACCCCTTGTTTAAACTTGAAAATGGCGTTTTTAAAATTCCTAAAATTTGTTAATTGCAGTTGAGAAATATACATTCATAATCATCCTTTTAATTCATACTTCATAAATATAAAAAATCCGTTTGTTTAGTTTAATTATAAACAAACGGAATATATTTCCAATACTATTTAAGAAAAATTTACTATATTTTATGATTTATTTTAAATTTTTTCTTTATTATGTTCATTTATCTTCTTTATTAAATATTCCTCCAATTCTTTATCCCCATCACGTATTACCGTTCTTATTCTTGCCCTCTCAGCGATAACATAGGGGCGAACAAAATTATTACTAAATTCATTAGCTAATAAATAATCTATTTTTCTTTTTCTAAAATCCAATGTACTTTCCAAAAAACTATTTACAGCTTCAGCTATATCTTGATATTTACTACAATGGTTTGGACTTATTCCTAATTCTAAATATAAAAAATACATTGTCCTTCTTACTAACTTACCAATATTTCTTTCATATACTGACCAATTGTATAGTAAATTTAAGATTTTTTTTGCAAATTCTACGTGGTTATACTTCCTTTCCTTTTTAGTTCGCCCAACCCTACTAGGGGGTAACTTTTCTTGTAACCATTCATTATCGTATTTATTTAACCACGTATATGCTGCTCTATTCAGTTTTGATAATTCATATCTAGTTAAATGTTTATTTTCTTTATAAATCTTTCTCCAAATTGTTTTGTACATTCGTGTCTTTTCTTTACGTTTAACATCTAAATATTTCCATTTATCTACATATTGACCATTTAAGATTTTTGAAACAGTAGGTATAGAAATATTTGCAACCTTGGCTATTGCATTTTGAGAATACCCCTGTTCTGCTAACTCATAGATTTTAGAAACAAACATATCCCCTTTATCAATGATTCTATTAGAAAAGTAAGGTATTGTTAATGGGTCTTCATTTTCTTTTAATCTATATGTAAACCCACAATAATCACATTTTACCTCACCATACAATAATCGTGTCCCCAAATGAATATCTATTTTAATTTTATCTAAACTTCGGACTTTATAATGTTCACAAAAAGGATTCATACATATCCAAAGCTCTCCAAATGGCTTGTACTCAACTTTTAATTCAAAAAATCCTTTTACAGATCCAGCCAATGCTCTCATCAACAAAATAGTTTTTAAATAATCTAATTCACTTACATAAATACTATATCTTTTATTATTTAATATTTTGCTAACATCAATTTCACTGATATTTACCCCTAAATATTCAATTAATTCTTGAGAAAATGTTTGTTTTAATAAATTTTTAATATTTTCAACGCGCTTTAGTTGTGGTAAAGATAAACCCTTTAATTCTAAGAATTCTATACACCTATTTTTTAATTCATTTATATCTAAATTTTTTCCATTATCTAATATATATTCAAGATCTTCTTTTAAATTGAACAGTTCTTCAAATAAATCATGAGGCACATCTATCTCTTCAAATTCTAAATTTTGATATTTAGGCAAAAAATTTTTGGGAGTGTAATTATATCCAGAAGTTACTTTCAAATTACAAAGCCCTATTTTATGAATAGGACAAATAAAATATCCTGGTAATTGATGTTTTCGATTTACATAAATTTCACCATATTTAAAAAAATTATTTTCTAAACATTTTTTACATACCCTTGTCTTTAATTTTTTAATTTGTTTAACTCTAATGTAATTATAATTTTTATAAAAAGAGGAATTAGAAATAAAATATCCTCTTCTAAAATATCTTTATGAAAATATCTATAAAATAGATAATTAGTATGATTATTCAAGAAATATTCAACTGTATAATTTTTGGAAAAAATTCTGACTTGGTCTACTAAATAAGAAATCCCTAAGGGATATTCAGCATCTAAAGGTTTATTCTTATTACCTAGTAATTCCTCTAATGTCTCCTTGTTATTATTGAGTAACAAATGATCATATCTAGCTATAATACTAAAATATATTTCATCATTATACGGCTTAGGAAAAAATGGAATCATCCTTTGTCTCCTTTATGAACGTATCTACTTTTTCTTCATTTTTTATGCAAGCTAAACGCTTTATTTTCCAATTTACTATGGAACCCTCATCTAAGAATATTTTTTTGCACGCCCACATTATTTTACGAATATGATACTGTTCTCTTGTTTCAAGATTTTTACTCAAAAAATCTTTTGAACGTGGAAGTTTATCTATATTTTTCTCAATCATAGATAATTTCCTAATGCTTTTTGCTACTCTAGTTTTATTAACATAAACAGGTTTTTCTAAAGCATATAAATTAGTTATAACTTCCTGTATTTCCTTTAAAATTTTAAAATCTCGTTCTTCCCAATCGATTTTATTCTTTCTTTTATTTTCCACGGAGTTTTTTTTAGGAGAATTTTTTTTAAGCCATTCACGATTATAACGATAAAGCCAAGCATATAGTGCCGGTACTAATTCTCTAAGTCTTGTAATTGATAATTCAGGATTTTGCCTTAATATTGCAAGCCATTCCTCCTCATTTTTCAATTTAGTATCTGTATCTGAATTATTATTAGACGACTTTTCTACTTTTTTAATTTCTAAATATTTTTTTACGGTAGCATAATCACATTCTAAAACTTGCGCAATACGATAGTAGCTTAATCCGCTTGTTGCTAATCGGATTAATTTTGCCTGCCACACTGGACCAAAAATCTTTATTCTCCCCACTTTAAATGCATCAGCTTTATCTATATCTGGACCGCACCTTGAATAAACAAAACCACAATCACAACTAAATGTACCAACAGGATTTCTAGTTTCTGTACAAGTTGTTATAACAACCTTTGTTACAACACGCTGTTTATAATGCTCCGCTGCTGGATTCAAACAATAATATGGTGCTTGCCCAAATGGTTCATATTTCTTGCCTATATAATTTTCTAAGTCTTTAAATGACACATTTAAAAAATGTAACAACAATAAATGCTGTACAGGATGAAAAGCCTTACGGTGTTTTCTAACAATACTTCTTATCCATGATGTATCTGAATGTTCATCAAAATTACAGTCAACTAATGTTAAAAATTCTTCTCCATAATATTTTTTTAGTTGCTGCGTAAAATATTGCTGATGTACTTTCCCAAAATGAGTTGCGTAACCATTTACTTGCAATAAATATTTATAGATTTGCGTGAAGTCTTGTATTCGTGTTTGTGTATTTTCTGTATAGTGGATTAGTTTAATACTTTCATCAGAAAGCTTTTTCAAACGTTGCTCAAGCTTTGGTGAAAATACAGTGACTAAATGTGGTAATAACTCCGCTTTTTCGGCTGAAACAAATTCATGTTTATGTGGGTTGCGAAATTCAATAGTTGAATCGTGAAGTAATTCTTGGTGTAGATAACAATAGAACACTTTCGGCAATTGGTGACTCCTATGCCAATAAGCTTCTCCATACTTGTCTCTATCTTGCTGTAAGCAGCTAGGACAAAAACGCAGATAATGCCAGTTTTTTATTGTGGATGCAGCAATGCCTAGAAACATGTGAATTGCACCAGGCTTACCGCCATTATTGATATAGTTTATTGCACGACTTTTCATCATCTCTGATTGAAAAGCTGTATAATAACTGTACATTGTATGATTTGTCACCAATTCAGTTATTTTTGGTGGATTGAAATGTGCGATGTTTTTATAAAAAATCTCTAAATTATTAGGGAAATCGACTACGGCTACTGAACTCATATTTCCAAACAATTCTTTCATAGTTTGCTTTGAGCTTGTGTTGCATGAGTGAACATGATAGCGTGCAAACCAGCTATACAACAATTCGTCTGGATAAAGACTAGGAAAATAACTAAGCATGGCTCTTCCTCCTACAATGCAAATTCATCCAAAGGCGATTTTATATATTCTGCTTCCTTCAATAATTCATAATTCGAGTGTTTATTTTTCTTTGCTTGTTCTACGATTTTTAACAATGTGCCTGTGCGTTCTTTAGATATTTTTGGTTTCGGCTTAATTAGTTGTTCAGCTAAACTAATAGCAGATTTCATTAATGCTGGTAAGTCTTCATTACCTGCTTCATTCAATGATTTTGTAGCAGCTTTCTGTGCTATTTCAACATCAATTCCTAATGTTATTAACGAACTCATAATTGTTTCTATATTCGTTAGTTGCTTCTCTTGGCTTTTTTGAGCTTGAAGCTCCTTTTTCTTTTGTATCGTTGCTCTTAAATCGATTTTCGATTCTCGCATAACTAAATATTCTTCAATATCCATTGGCATAATATCCGCATACTTTTCTAATTCAGATGTTCGTCCATCTCTTAGCGCTTTGAGCATTGGCTGTACTAACTTTAAATCATCCTTTGCTACTTGTTTAAGTGCTGCTGCAGTAATCATCTCAGCGCCTGTTTCAATGGCTCTACCTTGTGCTAATGCAAATAATTTTACAGCTATATCTACAATACCTTGGCTCTCTTCATATAAAGTTTGGTTCAGCTCTTCAGTTAAGTTTGTACGTTTTTGAATCCATTGGTACTCCCACAAGCTCTCAATGAGTATATCCCAGTCATCATCTTTCTCCATTTGTTGCCAAACCATATCACCTTGACCGCTACCTCTTCGCGCTTGTCTAAAATCTTGTTGGAGCACTGTTTTTGCTCTCATCGTTCCAATGAGTATTACAGGTACACCTACTTCATTGATTAACGTCACAAAGAAATTCATCATCTTCTCTGAGTTATTATCTTGTGTTGCTAAGAGATGTTGGATTTCGTCAATAATGATTGCGCCAATGCAATGCAAACGGGCAATTTGCCCCATCCTTGTAACCATAGAGCTGATAGAGTTTCTACGATTACCAAATTTCTCATAATAGTTTGTACCAAGAAGCGAGTCCATTTTTAAAAAGAAATCTAAACATAACGATTTTAATGATCCGTCATGAGGGCAATTTAATTTTAACCAAACAACTTGAAATAAATTTAGCGGATGCTCATGTAAAATTACTTGTGGATAAAGCGATAATATCCGTTCAATCGCCGTTGTTTTACCGATACCCGAAAAACCCATCAATGTCATACTAGACGCTGTTGAACGTATGTCTTCTACCCCGTTTAATACGCGATTATAGCCTGGTAACCTCGGATTCCTACTAACATAGCCATGACGTAGCAACCTTGAAAATCGTTGTTCTAAATCCAAATGTTGCATTACCGGCTGAAAGAATTTATTAATGCGAAGAATCGCATGATAGCGTATATGTGTTGGTAAATTTGCCTCCTGTACATCGTAAGGTGGATAGTAGCACAATTTTTCATAAGCTTCTTCAGGTGAAAGAATAGGCGGCAATGCTTCAATTAAAGGATTCCCTTTGAAATCAATAATTTCTTGCTCATTGTATACAGCGGACATAATCCCTCTAAGTCTTGCTTGCTCATTCATCTTTATCACCCTTTCTACGTCTTAAAAAGTCTCGTACATTAGGTCTTTTAAAATCTGTTTTATCAATTGCTTGCGGAAACGCGATAGCCTCAGTATCCATCACTTGCTTTTCAATTATTGGCTTTGACTCAACTTTACGCTGTCTATCTTTTTCTGCCTTCCGGTTATCTCTAATTGCACCAACTCGCTCTGCTTTACTCAATGTTGGATCTTCTTGAGCTTTTTTTTCTATCTCTGCTTGTTTAATAATTGCTTCGACATCAGCAAAATAATCTACATCTTTTTGAAGTTGATTATGATGTTGACCATGTTCAGCTATTTTTTCCGCCATTCTCCAATAGTTTATTTCGTGCAAACTTAACCCTTCATATCTTTTAGAAACTTCTAACATATAACATTCTTCAAAATAACCACTTGATTCGTTTACAAAATAAAAATGGCTCATATTTACTGGATCATAAGCTATTTCAATTTTCCATGACCCCTTCATTCGCGCATTTTCAAACCAATTTTCTTTAATTGCTTTTTCACAACTATAAGATATACCCTTAAACTGATTCCCTTTATAATTTACAGTTGCACTTTCTCTAGGTAACAACTGTAATTTAACTAACTCTTCTGGAAACGATCGTAACTTACCAGTTCGATTTCTAATACCCCAATTCCATAAATCAATAGGTATAGGTTGCACATCATCTGCTACTAAATCTCGCTCTCGTACATAGGTTTTTAAATAATGCTTTTTATTATGCTGTAGAACTTGTTTAATTAATATTTGAGTAAATTCTCTCAATGTCAATATTGCATTTAATCTATAATCTTTAGCTCCACGTTCTTGAAAATCAATATCAACATAACCAGGTAGTAATGGCTTTACTTTCCTCTGAACTAAATCAAATTGCTTTTCGACAATACCTTTCCAATCAGCACGATACGATGCCGCATTCTCCACATGTAAATTAAATGCTTTTATCAATCGCTCTACGTTATAGCCTTCAAATTCACCTTTATCTGCTAACAAAATTTCTGGTAATTGGCGGGTTGGCCAATCTTCTTCATTTATTTCAATGTCATATTGTGCACAATACTGCTTTTTATCGGTAATAACATTAGTTAATGCCATACTAGCACCTTTCCATGAGGGCCCCTCTAAACCAATATGCATTCCCACTACCATTCTACTAAATACATCCATCACTAAATATAAAATTGGGCGTCCTATAATCCAATTCCGATTCACTTCAGAAACTAAATACACATCTGCACTAGTTGCATCAATTTGATAACGAGATCCTGGACCAAAGACTTCTGATTGAGATGTATTTAAAACTGCACGATGATCCTTGTTAAAACGTTTTTCTCCTTTTCTTGCAATTAATATTTCTGTTACATTGTACTCTTTTTGGTACCAATATTTAAACTGTGCGAGGGTAGGAAGAAAGTCTTCATCTTTCAACAGTACTTTCTCAACACCATTTTCAAAATAAATATTCTCTACATAAAATTGTTTCACCATAAATTTATATGCTGCTGTTAAATTATTTTGTTTTGAAGTTAAATAGTATTTTTCAATTGCTAATCTAAAAATTCTTTTTGTGTCTTCATCAACGTTTATTCCTTTTACGCCGTATACAGGTGGCCTGCCACGCTTACTGTCTCCAGCCTTTTTCTCTTTTCCTTTTCCACCAGAGTATTTATAATCCGGAAGCAAAGCGTCTAGTGTTTTACCTCTCGACCAATATTTATATAAATATTTACGTACTGTTGGATATGATACTTGATACTTTTCCTGTGTTTCTTTTATAAGCTTTGTACGAATAGATTTTTCATAAATTACTGGTTCTTCCTTTACGATTGCTTCAATAATTGCCCATGCAGCATCTCGCGCTTCATAATGCTTCTTTTCATATTCATTCGATACAATCACATCATAAGACGAATCAATAATCTTTATCCAATCACCAATAATAATTAATTCGCTTATTTCAGAGACCCTCTTCTTTTCCGGAAAAGCTTTAGCATTATCAAGTTCTAAAATGTATAGAATGACATTGCCTGAATCGATCCAAAGAATTCTATATGTTTTTTCTTGTTGGCAGTCTTGTAAAATTTCATTAATATAAAAATTCATTAAGCCCACCTCTTTTTAGAATCAGACAAAGTCGCCACTGTTATATTTGAAACATCTTCATTTAAGTTTATTTTTTCATGCATGTTCACTTTTAAAAATTTCTTTGCTAAAGCATGCTTATATAAACTAATACCTGTTCCTACCTCAAAATTATATTTCATGTCAAACGCTTGTAAGTTTGTAAGGATAGGACCAGTAAAGCTATTCCAGTCCTCCATAAGTAAAGCAACATTCACAGCATCATTAACAAAATAAGCATCACGTAAAAACTTTAAATTGCTGATAAAAGTTGTTGGTAACTCTTTCTCAGTCACAATTGCCCAGTCAATTCCCTGCTGCTCCCAATAACACTTCTCTATTTCGAATTTTTCGATAATTCTTTCGTCATTAAGGTCATTTTCAAACTTCAGTGTTCGGGCCTTATAAACAATTGAAGTCCCTTCTCGCATAGTTAAGAAGCAATCTGTAGTCATCACAATAGGGGTGTTTGTTTTCTTATCAACAGGATGATTAATACCTAAGTTCTCAGCTATTTTTAACGTTAACTCTCGTTCTAGAGGAAATTGCTCGCGAATATCAATCACATTTTCTGCCCAATCGCAAAAGCAATGATAATTAAATTCTAAATCCGAAAGTAAATGGTGTTGACGCTTTGTTTTCCATCCTATGAAACGATGTACGCGTCCTATTGAAGGCACGTCTTGAATTGTTAGCCAAGGCTTGTAAAGGGCCAATTCACCTTGCCCTCTACCTTCCTTGATATACCGAGAAATTTTTACTTCAGTCCAACCGGTTTGACGTTTTGACAAATACATCTTCTCCTTTTAGATTGAGTTTAATTGACACTTAAATACGGTCTGATTCTTTCAAAGAAATCTCGGAAGTTATCAATATACTCAGGATGTTTTACTCGGATAAACTTAGCTATTGCAGAAGTTAATAAACTCCTTGTTGCAACAAAATTATATTCATCTAGATTACAATTAAACGTAGCTTTAACTGGTTTAATTGTAAGATTTTCTCCTGATTTTTTAATGCTATTTAGTGCCATGTACATATGAGCTCCTGTTGATAAAAGACCATATAAATTTATTTCTTGGTTAACAGCATTAATTTGTTGCTTATGATATCCAATCTTATATGCCTTAGTTCTTTCATCCATTTTTGCTGGATCTTGAAGTATATATTCCAATGCTAAAGTTGCTTCAATAAGAGCTCGATAATTTAGTTCGGCTGGACCAGCAAGGCCATTAGTTGCTGATATTCAAACACCTTCACTTAGTTCAATAATTTTTCGAAATAAAGCTGTAATTACCATTGTTGTATACATCATCTAAACTTTTCGTTGCTTTAAAGGCTTCTAATTGTTTAGAAGCAAACTCGATAGATTCTTTTAAAAGATCATACGATTTCATCAGTATTCCAACTTCCTTTTTAAAATAAAAACACCCGTTCGCTTATTTTGATTATAAGCAAACGGGTGTAAATTATTCAAATATTTAAACAACTTTTTTATATTTTAAATGACTTTATTATTTATTAACCAACTTTATTATTCATAAACAAAGCGAACGGTTTTTAAAATCTTTATTATTCAACTGTAACTGATTTTGCCAGGTTACGAGGTTTATCAACGTCACAACGACGGTGAAGTGCAGCATAATAGCTGATTAATTGTAATGGTACAACAGATACTAGTGGTGTTAATAGTTCATGTACTGAAGGGATGACTAAACGGTCGCCTTCTTCTTCCATGCCTTCCATTGCAATAATACATGCGTTGGCACCGCGAGCCACTACTTCTTTCACGTTACCGCGAATGTTAAGCGCCACACCTTTTTGTGTTGCTAAAGCAAAGACTGGTGTACCTTCTTCGATTAATGCAATCGTACCGTGTTTTAACTCACCACCGGCAAAACCTTCTGCCTGAATGTATGAGATTTCTTTAAGTTTTAACGCACCTTCCAATGATACACAGAAGTCCATATTACGACCGATGAAGAACGCATTGCGTGCAATTTTTAAATAGTCTTCGGCAATCTGCTCCATTTCATCCTTAGAGTCGATAATTGTCTGGATGCCGTTTGCAACGATCGCCAGCTCCTGTTTTAAATCAAAGTCAAGCTCCATTCCTAATTGCTTAGCAACGGCATAGGCAGCTACTGCTAAAACAGCTACTTGAGCGACATATGCTTTTGTAGAAGCTACAGCAATTTCAGGTCCGGCATGTAATAGTAATGTATAATCCGCTTCACGTGAAAGTGTTGACCCTTGTACGTTCGTTACAGTTAACGCTTTGTAGCCAAGCTCTTTAATTTTTACTAATACTTGACGGCTATCCGCTGTTTCACCTGATTGTGAAATGAAGATAAATAAAGGTTTCTTCGATAGTAACGGCA
Source organism: Solibacillus sp. FSL K6-1781 (assembly GCF_038630735.1). Lineage (GTDB taxonomy): Bacteria > Bacillota > Bacilli > Bacillales_A > Planococcaceae > Solibacillus > Solibacillus silvestris. The sequence goes on from NZ_CP152038.1 coordinate 3,967,126, forward strand.
TATTATAGCCAAACTCACTTGAAATGTGTACTTCTACTGGAATGCCTGCGATTTTTTCGAAGTACTGTTTCCCGATTAAGCCGGCATGGTAACTTGTACCTGCCGCAATAATATATAGACGGTCTGCTTCTGCTAATGCTTTTAGAATATCTGCATCAACCGTAACATCTTCACCTTGTTCATATGCTTGAATGATTTTACGGATCACAGTTGGCTGCTCATCCATTTCTTTTAACATGTAGTGAGGGTATGTTCCCTTTTCGATATCAGAAGCATCCAATTGTGCTGTATATGGTGCACGCTCAACAACGCGGCCATTTAATGTTGTAATTTCAACTTTATCTTTACGAACGATTACCACTTCTTTATCGTGCAATTCGATAAACTGGTCTGTTACTTGCAGCATCGCCATTGCATCTGAAGCGATTACGTTGAAGTCTTCACCTACACCTACTAATAACGGTGACTTGTTTTTCGCTACGTAAATCGTTTCCACATCTTCATTATCCAAAAGCGCTAATGCATAAGATCCGTGCACTAATGATAATGTCTTACGGAATGCTTCTAACGTAGATAAGCCTTCTTTAGCAAATAAATCGATTAACTGTACGATTACTTCTGTATCTGTATCAGAGTTCATCTGAGTTCCTTTAAGATAAGCTTTTTGTAATAAATGATAGTTTTCGATAACGCCATTGTGTACAAGCGTATAGCGGCCAGAAGCACTTGTATGAGGGTGTGCATTTAAGCGGTTCGGTACACCGTGAGTTGCCCAACGTGTATGACCAATCCCTACAGCTGCTTCAACATCGCCATCAACTGCTTTTCGTAAATCCGCAATACGTCCCTTTTCTTTGAAAACTGTTACGCCTTCTTCATTGTGTACAGCAATCCCTGCAGAATCATAGCCTCGGTACTCTAGTTTCTCTAAACCTTTTAATAAAATCTCTTTAGCGTCCAATACGCCGTTATATCCTACAATTCCACACATAATCCGTTTCCTCCAATGTTATTGCTACATCGAAGCACATTTTGGCAACACAAAAGCAGACTACGAAATCTACCATTTTTTACCTAGTGCCTTTAGAGAAGTTAATTCGAAGGTGATGTTTGCTCTCGTTTAGCAAAACCTGCACGCATCATTAACAATCCTGCTCTATTTAAAAAGGTGATGTAGCTAAATATTATTTTTAATTGTATGCCGTTTCGTTTTTCTGTCCAGAAAATCGCTTCTCTGTTTTAAAACGAAAGTTACAACCGGGCATGTGCGATCGGGAGGCATCCGCCGAAATTTCGATAAACCTCCACCTCGTCAACTAAGGATTATGTCCGCTCGATTTCCTTAGTTCTGGCGCTATAATTGTTTTCCGATTTTGTATGCGCGATTTCCTCTCCTTTTGCGCAACTCAGCCATATCCTTTTACTGAGCATTTACATCATACACATAAACAATTTCACCGTCAATCCTACGCTTTCATTGTAAGCGCTTCATAGAAAAATTTTCTTTCCAAAGCTAGTGCGGCTGTTGCCTTACGTATGTGAATTCTTTCCCATAAGAAAATATCCCGTTTTGATTTAGGAGGTGAATTTTGTAACAGCAGAATCATTGTCATCCCACTGATTACAAGACTCACTCCTTACATGACATCAAAACGGGATATGCACTATTTTCTATCGTATGCAAAGAGCTCGATTAAAGCTCCTTCTCTTTTAATAAATTAACAATTTCTCGGTTAAAGGCAGGTAAATCATCCGGTGTACGGCTTGTAACAAGCTGTTTTTGACAAACAAATACTTCTTCATCATGGAAATTTACCCCTGCATATTCCATATCGACTTTAATCGATTTATAACCTGTCGCATCTCGTCCCTCTAATGACTTCGCCGTAATTAACAGCTGTGGTCCATGGCAAATTGCAAAGACAGGTTTCTTTTCATCCATAAAATGTTTTGCAAATGCTACAACGCGATCATCATCACGCAGTAAATCCGGTGAAAAACCACCCGGGATAAATAACGCATCAAAGTCCTGCGGGTTTGCCTCTGCTACCCCTTTATCAATCTGAACTGTTGCTTCACCATTTTTCCCTGTAATCGATTTATTGCCTTCTTTATCGATCGTTACAATTGTATGACCTGCAGCCTCAAGTGCTTCTTTCGGACTTGTGAACTCCACATCTTCAAACTTATCTGTAATTAATGTTGCAATTTTAGCCAATGTAAAACACTCCTTCGTCTTATTAGGTTACTTTATTTTGTTTCCCTGAATTCTTGAAAATGAAACATGTTATAGTGCATTTATTAGAACAAGTGTAGGCATTTTTAGAACGTTTTAGCCGGATGCTTGAACAGTTTAAGTATTCATTTGAATAGTTAAATTTATAACTGGGTTTAAGAGGTAAAAAACGTTTTTGTATTGTTTAGATTTGATCTTGAGTCGTTTTATTAGAACAGTTGGATGAGATTTTAGAAGAGTGACAGTCGATATTAGAACATTCGACATGGGTATTTGAAAACTTAAACTACATATTAGAACATCGGGCACTTTTATTAGAAGAACAGCATTTTATTAGAACTCTTTCAGTTATATTAGATCTTCTAAGCAGGATATTAGAAAATCCGCATGCTGCCATTAAAAACGTGCCCACAAAAAAACACCGGAAGCAATGTTTCCATTACTCCCGGTGCCGTTTTAAAATTTATTCAGCTAAACCCATTTCTGTACGTACTACATCTGCAATGCGTGCAACATAATTTTCACAAGCCTCTTCAGAAGCTGCTTCTACCATAACACGCACTAAAGGCTCTGTACCTGAAGGGCGTACTAATACACGACCATTGCCGGCCATTTCCGCTTCTACTTCAGCGATGACAGCTGCCACCTTTTCATTTTGAGTTACTGCATGTTTATCTGTTACACGTACGTTTACTAATTTTTGCGGGTAAATTGTCATTTCCCCTGCAAGTTCAGAAAGCTTTTTGCCTGTTGCTTTCATAATATTCACTAACTGAATACCTGTAAGCAGACCGTCGCCTGTTGTATTGTAATCTAAAAACACGATGTGACCTGATTGCTCGCCACCTAAGTTATAATCATTTGCACGCATTTCTTCCACAACATAGCGGTCACCAACCGCTGTCTTTACACTTGTCATTTCGTTTTCTTCAAGCGCTTTGTAGAAGCCCATATTACTCATAACCGTCGAAACTATCGTGCCTTTGTTTAAACGACCTTTCGCTTGTAAATATTTCCCGATGATGAACATAATTTGGTCCCCGTCAACAATCGTACCGTTTTCATCTACAGCGATTAAACGGTCTCCATCTCCATCAAATGCTAAACCAACATCCGCCCCGCGCTCCGTGACAAATGCCGCTAACTTTTCAGGATGTGTTGAACCGACACCTTCATTAATGTTCAGTCCATCCGGTGAAGCACCCATCGTTGAAATGTCTGCCTCTAAATCTGCGAATAAATGTGTTGCTAGAGAAGAAGTCGCACCATGCGCACAGTCTAACGCCACATGTAACCCCTCAAAATCTTCTTCTACTGTTTGTTTTAAGTATGAAATATATTTTTGTCCACCTTCAAAGTAGTCTGTTACTGCACCAATAGCAGCACCTACTGGACGTGGTAATGTATCTTCTTCTGCATCAAGAATACGTTCAATCTCTTCTTCTTGTGCATCTGTTAATTTAAAGCCGTCTGGACCGAAAAATTTAATGCCGTTATCTGCAACAGGATTGTGAGATGCCGAGATCATAACACCCGCTTCAGCATTCATGACACGTGTAAGATACGCAACACCCGGTGTACTAATTACACCTAAACGCATAACTTCTGCTCCAATTGAAAGAAGACCCGCAACAAGTGCACCTTCCAACATTTCCCCAGATATACGTGTATCGCGTCCAATTAACACTTTCGGGCGATCTTTAGCATCCTTCGTCAGCACATAGCCGCCAATACGGCCTAGTTTAAATGCCAACTCTGGTGTTAGTTCACTATTAGCGACACCGCGAACGCCATCTGTTCCGAAATATTTACCCATTTACTTTTTCTCTCCTTCAACGCTTGAAATACCATACGTTTTTAAATTTACCACATAAAGTGGATTGCTTGTTTTATTGATAGCTAGTTTCCATCTGTATCTTCAACATTTGTATCTGCATCTTTATCTGCTTCACTTTTATTATCCTGTTCACGAACTGGCTCTCCACTCACACTAGCACGTACCGTTAGTTTATCTTGAGATAACTTGGTAGCACCTGTTGGAAGCTCAATCTTTAAATCGTACGGACCGGATTTTTTTATTTTTGAAAGATCGACATTAACAACCACTTCTTTTAATGTATCCACTACAGATTTAGAACCATATACCGTTATGCTAGATTTTTCTGGGGATAAACTGTCAATTTTAAGCCCCTCTACTGGTTCCCCAATTTCGTTAATCTTAATCGGGACTTCTCTACTATATTCATTAATTTCTACTTTTACATTGACCTTATCCGGATTAATGCTGACATCGAGCTTATTCAGATCACGGTCGAGTACCTTTACAGCCGCTTCCTGCTCAAATGACTTATTTACATCTTTCTCGCCTGAAACCGTCGCCTTTACATAACTTATGTTATCAATGACACTCTTCGCTCCTGTTACCGCTACTTTTGACGGTTCTGCTGTCATCTCGTTCAGTACAAAGTTCTCCGCTAAAAGGCGGCTATTCATTTCCGGCTCTACACGAAACTGTTCAGTAACCTTTTCCTCAATTGTTACATTAATTATTCTTGGCTCAATTGATACATCCAGTTTTTCGGAAAAGTTTTCTTGATGTATTGTAACGCTATGTTCACCAATTAACAATGAGTTTAAATCGACAAAGAGTTTGAAATCCTTTTCCAGCTTTGTTTTCATTACAATTTGTTTCGGTCCTGAAATTTTCACATCGACCGTTTCAGGGAGCCCTGTCACAAATAAATTATCAGAATCATAGTAAACTTCCAATGGCACATTTGTGATGACATCTGTTTCATTGGATGAGCTCGATTCCGTTTCACGTTTTTCTTCTGTTTGAATATACAGGAAAAGTGCAACCGCTAAAAACAAAGCGGTTAAACGGAGCATCCATGAGCTATCAAATACCTTATCCATTCTTTTTCCCTCCCCAAGTCCACTTAGATGCTAAGTTAGAATCTTGCTCAGGACCAAACCACAGTTTACGCAGTAATTCTTCAAATTCTTTAATAGTGAGATTACGGTGTAAATTACCGTTAGCTGTTATACTAATCGCACCTGTTTCTTCGGATACAACAATTGTAATTGCATCTGTTACTTCACTTAACCCAAGTGCAGCTCGGTGACGTGTACCAAGTTCTTTGGAAATAAATGCACTTTCCGACAATGGTAAATAACACGCCGAAGCGGCAATTTGGTTTTTCTGTATAATTACGGCCCCGTCATGAAGCGGTGTATTTGGGATGAAAATATTAATCATTAATTCTGAAGAAATTGCAGCATCCATCTTAATGCCTGTTTCTACATATTCATTTAAGCCTGTATCTTTTTCGATTGATATAAGTGCTCCAATTCGGCGCTTTGCCATATAACTTACGGATTTTTTCATCGCTTCGACTAAGCGTGTCTGTTCATCTTCCTGCTGGTTATTAGTGCGTTGGAAAATCTTCCCTCGCCCGATCTGCTCAAGGGCCCGGCGAATTTCCGGCTGGAATATTATAATAATGGCTAAGAAACCCCAATCAATTACTTCTTGCAGTAACCAATCAAGGGTGTCTAAACCGAAAACGTAGGTAGCGAATTTCGCTAACACAACAATTAATAACCCTTTTAATAATTGAACGGCTTTCGTTCCTTTAATGAGGGTCAATGCTTTATAAACTACGTACCATACAAGCAGTACGTCCAGTACTTTAAAAATCATATCTACAGCAGCAATGTCTGTAAATTGTTCAATTATTTGCATGTGGCATCCCCCACCTTTACTTGCTAATCCATATTGTTTTTAGTATAGCACAATTCTGTCAGGGATTAACTTTCCTAACAGAAAAAAGTCTACCCGAACGAGTAGACTTTTCTTTCTATACTAGAACGGCTTTTTTTTGAGAAAAGTTCCGATTTATTAAGAAAATATTATTTCTTATTGTAATTGTCTTAGTGACAATTGTCCGATGTTACTCATCAAAGACAGCGATTGCTTTATTGAAGCCGTCTTTAATTTTGTACCAAAGCCATTCGAACATTTCATCGATTTCCTCTACTTGCCCTGTAACGACTGCCGTAGATGCCATGTAGTTGCCATTGATAACTGTAATATTGCCGTCCACTTCCCCTTCGACAATAATATCGCCATTTTTCACAACGATGTCACCTTTTACAACTTGACCGACAGGCACTGTTACCGTTTGCCCCTCAACAACTAAATTAGGCTGTTTTGTTACAGAGAATTGATCATCATTCGGGAAGCTACCTAACAATGTGGCACTCATACATAAAAAGAATACTGCTGCAGCTACAAGTACAGGATGCTGACGGAACCAACGTTTGATGCCGGCAGAACTTTTGCGTTTCGGTAAACGACTTATCACTTGATCCTCAAAGCGCGGAGGGGCAGTAATATGTGCTGCACTCTTGATAAACGCAACCGTGTCACTTAATTCATGCATATGTTGTTGGCAATCAGGGCATGTTTGTAAATGCTGCTTCAATAATTGTTCATGCTCACGACTAATATCACCATCTAAATATTCGTGCATATAATCCACGAATTCTGATGCACACGTTTTCATGCGTATCTTCCTCCTACAAATTGTTTAACTGCTTTCTTAACGCTTCACGGCCACGGTGAATCCGCGTTTTAACTGTTCCTAAAGGCATATCCAAAATTTCGCTAATTTCCTGAAGGGACAGTTCTTCTATATATTTTAAAACAATGACCGATCGATACTTGTCTGGGAGGCGGCTAATTTCATATTGTATGCGGTCCTGAAGTTCCATCTGCTCAACGGCCTCTTCCGGCAACTGCTCATCTGCGGCAATTTGAGAATACATATCCAGCCCTTCTGTCCCGGCTACCTCTGCATCTAAATAATAATCGGGCTTCTTTTTACGAATTCGGTCAATGCAAAGATTTGTTCCGATTCGGTAAAGCCATGTTGAAAATTTTCGATTTTGATCATACGAATGTAAATTAATATAGGCCCGTATGAATGCCTCCTGCGCGATATCTTCTGCTTCCTGTTTATTGCCAAGCATTCGATAGCACACTTGATACAGCTTGTGCTGGTAGAGGTTAACGATGTCGGCATATGCGTTTTGGTCACCTTTAAGCACTTGCTTTATTCTTTTATTAACTAACGCATCCATTTGTCTTTCCTCTCCACCTTTTCAGCTGTTCTATATATACGGATTGCTTATTAAAAGGTTTCACTTTCTATAAAAATATTTTCCCACCCATAAATATGTGCCCTTATTATAACAAACTTCATAACGACCAATCGAATTTTTTCGTAATTATCATACTAAAGTTTCGCCAAATAAAGAGCCAATTAATGCAACCGCTACATCTGCTGTTTTATTTCTCTCATCTAATATAGGGTTCACTTCTACAAACTCTGCTGATGTCATTAATCCGGATTCCTGTATCATTTCCATCGCTAAATGACTTTCTCTGTAAGTGATCCCACCTGCTACCGGTGTCCCCACTCCAGGAGTATATAAAGGATCTAATGCATCTAAATCAAGTGATAAATGAAGGCCGTCTATTTGCAATTGCTTAAAGTATTTTAGTGTTTCTTCCATTACATACGTCATTCCAAGCCGATCAATTTCGTGCATTGTGTATATTTTAATGCCTCGTGTCTTAATAAGTTCCCGTTCACCCTCATCGATAGAACGCCCCCCAATTATAACAATGTTTTCGGCTTTAATTTTAGGTTCTGCATGTAAAATTGACGTTAGCCTTTGATGTCCTAGCCCAATACTTGTTGCTAGCGGCATTCCATGAATATTTCCCGATGGTGTCGTTTCCGGTGTATTTAAATCTGCATGAGCATCAAACCAGATCACGCCCTGATTCTTATATTTCATCGATAGGCCAGCCAATGTACCAATTGCAATACTATGGTCGCCTCCTAAAACTAGCGGTATGTAATCCTTTTTTACGACGTTAAATACTTTTTCGGCAAGCGCTGTATTGACCTTAATTACTTCTTCCAGATTAAGCAGCTTTTCATCTTTCTGTGCAGCTGCATCCCCTTCAATTACTTGAATATTCCCTTCATCCTCAACTTCATATCCAAGATTAGTCAAACGTTGCTGCAACCCCGCATACCTAATTGCACTCGGTCCCATATCCACCCCACGGCGCTGTTGCCCATAATCACATGGTACCCCTACGATTGAAATTTTCTTATTCATCATTTCTGCATCCCCTAACATGTCATGTAGTTTTTCTATTCTATTCTATTCTCCGCTCATCCTCCTATAGAAGTTTCGAGCAACTAAACGATTTTCCCTTTTTATACGCAAAAAATCCTTTACTTATAAATAAGTAAAGGATTGTTATTTGATATTTAAGTACACTTCTAAGTTTATAAAATAAAAGTGAGCCATGAAGGACTCGAACCTTCGACCCTCTGATTAAAAGTCAGATGCTCTACCAACTGAGCTAATGGCTCATAAAAAATAAAAAAAATGGCTGGGGTACCTGGATTCGAACCAGGGCATGACGGAATCAAAATCCGTTGCCTTACCGCTTGGCTATACCCCAAACATTTTATAGATGGTGGAGGGGGACGGATTCGAACCGCCGAACCCTAAGGAGCGGATTTACAGTCCGCCGCGTTTAGCCACTTCGCTACCCCTCCGACAAATGATGCAACACTGTTAAAGTTGAATGGTGGAGGATGACGGGCTCGAACCGCCGACCCCCTGCTTGTAAGGCAGGTGCTCTCCCAGCTGAGCTAATCCTCCATACATAACAAGTGTTACTGCTTTATTTTTTTATGAAGCCTTAAATGGTGACCCGTACGGGATTCGAACCCGTGTTACCGCCGTGAAAGGGCGGTGTCTTAACCACTTGACCAACGGGCCGTTATAAGTTGTTCTCTTGAAGACAAGATTTATAATATCATCATTTTTTATATAGTGCAAGCCTTTTTCAAAAACTTTTTCGAAAAAGTTTTATTGCTTATTTTATAATAGTAAAAAGGCAAAAAAAATGGCTCCGAAGGCAGGACTCGAACCTGCGACCTGCCGGTTAACAGCCGGATGCTCTACCAACTGAGCTACTTCGGAACGCTACTATTATACAATGATGTACAAGCCATCTTTCGTACATTTATTATTATAGCAACGTTTAAAATTTATACAAGTAGTTTTTTGAAATAATTTGAACATTTTATTTTTTAGGCTTTTCTTCTATTATAAATACCTCATTATAATGAATTATTGTTTTCTAATACCGCTTTATAAACTCGACAATTTCATTGATTAAGCCATTTGCGAGTGGTAAATCGGGATTGGAATAGCTCGCAATATTTTGTTCTCGATCACCTTCTATTTCTTTTAATACATGATTCATCTTACTGAAATAATGTATTATCGCTTGATCATTTGCTGCATATAAGTTTTCTGCATCTGTTTCGGTTACTTGAATATCTTTTCTTCCTTGAAGAATGATAACCGGAACATTAACATTGCTTATTTCTTGTTGTGGATCGTATTTAAGCCATGAAATCATATATGGTTGAACAGATGGCCTAAATAGTGATTGGAGCTGTTCAGATACTGTCTCTACCTTTTTACCAGCTTTTAATTGCTGCAATGCTTTTTCGGATTCCATTAATAAATTCGGAGGTAAGCTTCCTGACAATTGTTCCATTAAAACTTCATCAGCCGGTCTGCCAATCCCTGCAATCGAAATAAGTGATGCTATATCATTTTGTTGAGCGGCAACCGTCATTATTAAAGCACCTTCGCTGTGACCTAGTAAATGAATTTCATTAAAGCGGTCATCGTTTTTAGCATAGTCTACAATTGCCTGAACGTCTTCAACATACAGATCAAATGTTAAATCATCTTCCTTTTTAATAAGTGCCGTATTATCACCAATTCCACGCTTATCGAAACGAATAGAAGCAATCCCTTTCTCCGCTAAGCTCTCTGCAATCATTTTTAAGCTATTATTCGCACCAGCCCCTATTGTGTTACCGTCTTTATTTGTAGGACCTGACCCTGCATGGATTATGACTAGCTCTCCCGTAGGTTTATCAGGCATCTGTAACGCTGCTTTAAGCTCTCCGCCGGCAACGGGAATCAATAGCTCTTTATACGTAACAGGCGTTTCTGTATATGGCTTTAACGTAATAGGATAGGACTGTCCGTTTTGAGTAAACGTTCCTTCTATAGTTTCGTTTTTCAGAGTTCCTGCAATCTTTATTAAAGATCCAGCAATGTTAATAGTGATAACCGCATCCGAGCCATTATATTCAATTGATTCAAATGCGAATTCAGTGATTCCTTGAACTGGTACAGAAATATTTCCACTTGCCTCCTCCAAATTTAAAATAATTTCAAGAGGTGACTGAGGAATTTCAATCATCCCCTGCCACTTTCCTATTAATGCTTCATTCACCTGCACAACCTCCTGCTTCGTCTGTTCTTCCACTGTTGAGTTATCACCCGTACTTTCACTATTACAAGCTGACAACAGTAATACAATAGCTAAACTATAAGCAATGTTTCGCATGTCTTTCTCCTCCCCATTCTATCTTAATTTCCTTTACGGTTAGAATAGGAAAAAGTTTCAAAATAAAAAAGCCATCAATGAAGATGACTTTTATTTTTATATTAAATTACGGGCAACAAATTCCTGAAGTTTATCATAATTACTTACCCTTTGATTACATAGTTGTGAGTCGTTGCAAATGTAATTACTATAAGATGTATAATTGTCACCGTTCCCCTTTACCGTAGCTGTAAACAGATGAACTACACTATGCTGGTTACAAATCGAACAGACACCTTTAATTGGGTTATGAGCATCTACAACTCCACGCAATGCCGTATATTCGCCTTCCTTTTCCAGTACAATGTATTGGCGGTTTGTTCCTTTATCCAACCATGATAGATAGCTGATTGCTTGCCAATCAATTGTCTCAAGTTTAGGTAGCTTCAGCTTTTTATCTTTTTTAAACAATTTTTGTAGACCTAGCTCTGAAATTGACTTAAATGGAATGGTATATGATTTTAAGCTCTGAAAAAATAGCTCTGCCCCTATAGTATCTTCAATCGTTTCCACTTCTTTAATAATGTCTTCATCTACATGTGTCAATCTTTCTCTTAGCTCTGTAATTGCCAGTTCACGTACAGCCGCAACTATTTTCTGATCATTCGACGTTAGCTTTGCCTTCAATATTTTATTTACTTGTTGCTCGATTAAACGTAAGTCTACTACTGTTAAAAATGGTGCAGTCATGTTATTTCCTCCAATATTTTGCCTTGTAAGAACCTTTACATTTATTAATCGTATTTCTTTCTGCTTTATTGGTCAACTACTTCACCAATTCTCGTATTAGGCAAGCGAAACTTAAATAAAAGAAAAACCAAAGAAGGGGGTCTGTTTTTAGGACGCCTACTTTGGTTTAACTTATTATAAACTTCTATTGTATTTTATAGTAGCCATACACTTAATTTTCAACATAAAAAAGCCACTACTGACTAAATCAGCAGCGACTTTTTGAGCGAAGCGACGTCCTACTCTCACAGGGGGAAGCCCCCAACTACCATCGGCGCTAAAGAGCTTAACTTCCGTGTTCGGTATGGGAACGGGTGTGACCTCTTTGCCATCATCACTTCACTATAGTGGGCTTTAAATAAGCCTATGTAAAAGAATTTCATTCTTTCAAAACTGGATAAACGTTTCATTGAATTGAGCAATAAAATGTGGTTAAGTCCTCGACCGATTAGTATTCGTCAGCTGCATGCGTCACCGCACTTCCACCTCGAACCTATCTACCTGATCGTCTTTCAGGGGTCTTACTTACTTGCGTAATGGGAAATCTCATCTTGAGGGGGGCTTCATGCTTAGATGCTTTCAGCACTTATCCCGTCCATACATAGCTACCCAGCGATGCCTTTGGCAAGACAACTGGTACACCAGCGGTATGTCCATCCCGGTCCTCTCGTACTAAGGACAGCTCCTCTCAAATTTCCTACGCCCACGACGGATAGGGACCGAACTGTCTCACGACGTTCTGAACCCAGCTCGCGTACCGCTTTAATGGGCGAACAGCCCAACCCTTGGGACCGACTACAGCCCCAGGATGCGATGAGCCGACATCGAGGTGCCAAACCTCCCCGTCGATGTGGACTCTTGGGGGAGATAAGCCTGTTATCCCCGGGGTAGCTTTTATCCGTTGAGCGATGGCCCTTCCATGCGGAACCACCGGATCACTAAGCCCGTCTTTCGACCCTGCTCGACTTGTAGGTCTCGCAGTCAAGCTCCCTTATGCCTTTACACTCTACGAATGATTTCCAACCATTCTGAGGGAACCTTTGGGCGCCTCCGTTACTCTTTAGGAGGCGACCGCCCCAGTCAAACTGTCCGCCTGACACTGTCTCCTACCCCGCTAAGGGGCATGGGTTAGAAGTTCAATACAACCAGGGTAGTATCCCACCGACGCCTCCTTCGAAGCTGGCGCTCCGAGATCTCTGGCTCCTACCTATCCTGTACAAGTTGTACCAAAATTCAATATCAGGCTACAGTAAAGCTCCACGGGGTCTTTCCGTCCTGTCGCGGGTAACCTGCATCTTCACAGGTACTATAATTTCACCGAGTCTCTCGTTGAGACAGTGCCCAGATCGTTACGCCTTTCGTGCGGGTCGGAACTTACCCGACAAGGAATTTCGCTACCTTAGGACCGTTATAGTTACGGCCGCCGTTTACTGGGGCTTCAATTCACAGCTTCGCTTGCGCTAACCGCTCCTCTTAACCTTCCAGCACCGGGCAGGCGTCAGCCCCTATACGTCACCTTACGGTTTTGCAGAGACCTGTGTTTTTGCTAAACAGTCGCCTGGGCCTATTCACTGCGGCTTCTCTAGGCTATGCACCCAAAGAAGCACCCCTTCTCCCGAAGTTACGGGGTCATTTTGCCGAGTTCCTTAACGAGAGTTCTCTCGCACACCTTAGGATTCTCTCCTCGACTACCTGTGTCGGTTTGCGGTACGGGCACCTCTCACCTCGATAGAGGCTTTTCTTGGCAGTGTGAAATCAGGAACTTCGCTCATACGAGCTCGTCATCACAGCTCAACGTTATAGTATGCGGATTTGCCTACATACACGCCTTACTGCTTGAACACGCGCAACCAACGGCGTGCTTACCCTATCCTACTGCGTCCCCCCATTTCTCAAACGGTGAGGAGGTGGTACAGGAATATCAACCTGTTGTCCATCGCCTACGCCTATCGGCCTCGGCTTAGGTCCCGACTAACCCTGAGCGGACGAGCCTTCCTCAGGAAACCTTAGTCATACGGTGCATGGGATTCTCACCCATGTTTCGCTACTCATACCGGCATTCTCACTTCTAACCGCTCCACCAGTCCTTCCGGTCTGACTTCAACGCTGTTAGAACGCTCTCCTACCACGCATACTCAAAGTATGCATCCACAGCTTCGGTGAATCGTTTAGCCCCGATACATTTTCGGCGCAGCGTCACTCGACCAGTGAGCTATTACGCACTCTTTAAATGATGGCTGCTTCTAAGCCAACATCCTGGTTGTCTAAGCAACGCCACATCCTTTTCCACTTAACGATTACTTGGGGACCTTAGCTGGTGGTCTGGGCTGTTTCCCTCTTGACTACGGATCTTATCACTCGCAGTCTGACTCCCGTGTATAAATATCCGGCATTCGGAGTTTGTCTGAATTCGGTAAAGCGAGATGCCCCCCTAGTCCAAACAGTGCTCTACCTCCGGTATTCTCAATCACGAGGCTAGCCCTAAAGCTATTTCGGAGAGAACCAGCTATCTCCAGGTTCGATTGGAATTTCTCCGCTACCCACACCTCATCCCCGCACTTTTCAACGTGCGTGGGTTCGGGCCTCCAGTGAGTGTTACCTCACCTTCACCCTGGACATGGGTAGATCACCTGGTTTCGGGTCTACGACCACGTACTAATTCGCCCTATTCAGACTCGCTTTCGCTGCGGCTCCGTCTTCTCAACTTAACCTCGCACGTAATCGTAACTCGCCGGTTCATTCTACAAAAGGCACGCTATCACCCATTAACGGGCTCTAACTACTTGTAGGCACACGGTTTCAGGATCTATTTCACTCCCCTTCCGGGGTGCTTTTCACCTTTCCCTCACGGTACTGGTTCACTATCGGTCACTAGGTAGTATTTAGCCTTGGGAGATGGTCCTCCCGGATTCCGACGGAATTTCACGTGTTCCGCCGTACTCAGGATCCACTCTGGAGGGAATGAACTTTTGACTACAGGGCTTTTACCTTGTTTCGCGGACCTTTCCAAGTCGCTTCGTCTAATTCATTCTTTTGTAACTCCGTATAGAGTGTCCTACAACCCCAAAGAGCAAGCTCTTTGGTTTGGGCTCTTCCCGTTTCGCTCGCCGCTACTCAGGGAATCGAATTTTCTTTCTGTTCCTGCAGGTACTTAGATGTTTCAGTTCCCTGCGTCTGTCTTCAACACGCTATGAATTCACGTGAAGATACTATCCGATTAAAGATAGTGGGTTCCCCCATTCGGAAATCCCCGGATCAAAGCTTACTTACAGCTCCCCGAGGCATATCGGTGTTAGTGCCGTCCTTCATCGACTCCTAGTGCCAAGGCATCCACCGTGCGCCCTTATTAACTTAACCAAAAGTTAACACTTAGATCAGAGATCTAAGATTTAAGTTTACACGTCAATTGCTTGACTTGTTTAAAAATCTATAAAATAGAAATTTGATTTATTGCTTTCAATGTCGTTTTATCCAGTTTTCAAAGAACGAAGCAGCTGACTTCAATCACATCGTGAGAAGCTTCACTGATTTTGCTTCATGCAGCTTTGCGACGTAAGCGCAAGCGTCAGGAGCAAGGTTTGAAGTATTTCATTCATTTAAGAATGAACCTTCAAAACTGAACAGCAAACGTTAATGTTTCATTCCCCGAAGGAATGATTCCGAAAAATCCTTAGAAAGGAGGTGATCCAGCCGCACCTTCCGATACGGCTACCTTGTTACGACTTCACCCCAATCATCTATCCCACCTTCGGCGGCTGGCTCCATAAAGGTTACCTCACCGACTTCGGGTGTTACAAACTCTCGTGGTGTGACGGGCGGTGTGTACAAGGCCCGGGAACGTATTCACCGCGGCATGCTGATCCGCGATTACTAGCGATTCCGGCTTCATGTAGGCGAGTTGCAGCCTACAATCCGAACTGAGAACGGTTTTATCGGATTAGCTCCCCCTCGCGGGTTGGCAACCGTTTGTACCGTCCATTGTAGCACGTGTGTAGCCCAGGTCATAAGGGGCATGATGATTTGACGTCATCCCCACCTTCCTCCGGTTTATCACCGGCAGTCTCCTTAGAGTGCCCAACTGAATGATGGCAACTAAGAATAAGGGTTGCGCTCGTTGCGGGACTTAACCCAACATCTCACGACACGAGCTGACGACAACCATGCACCACCTGTCACCGTTGCCCCCGAAGGGGAAACTATGTCTCCATAGTGGTCACCGGGATGTCAAGACCTGGTAAGGTTCTTCGCGTTGCTTCGAATTAAACCACATGCTCCACCGCTTGTGCGGGCCCCCGTCAATTCCTTTGAGTTTCAGTCTTGCGACCGTACTCCCCAGGCGGAGTGCTTAATGCGTTAGCTGCAGCACTGAGGGGCGGAAACCCCCCAACACTTAGCACTCATCGTTTACGGCGTGGACTACCAGGGTATCTAATCCTGTTTGCTCCCCACGCTTTCGCGCCTCAGTGTCAGTTACAGACCAGACAGTCGCCTTCGCCACTGGTGTTCCTCCAAATCTCTACGCATTTCACCGCTACACTTGGAATTCCACTATCCTCTTCTGCACTCAAGTTCCCCAGTTTCCAATGACCCTCCCCGGTTGAGCCGGGGGCTTTCACATCAGACTTAAGGAACCACCTGCGCGCGCTTTACGCCCAATAATTCCGGACAACGCTTGCCACCTACGTATTACCGCGGCTGCTGGCACGTAGTTAGCCGTGGCTTTCTAACAAGGTACCGTCAAGGTAGCGCCAGTTACTACGCTACTTGTTCTTCCCTTGCAACAGAGTTTTACGAACCGAAATCCTTCTTCACTCACGCGGCGTTGCTCCATCAGACTTTCGTCCATTGTGGAAGATTCCCTACTGCTGCCTCCCGTAGGAGTCTGGGCCGTGTCTCAGTCCCAGTGTGGCCGATCACCCTCTCAGGTCGGCTACGCATCGTTGCCTTGGTGAGCCGTTACCTCACCAACTAGCTAATGCGCCGCGGGTCCATCTTATAGTGACAGCCGAAACCGTCTTTCAACTTTCAAACATGTGTTAAAAAGTATTATTCGGTATTAGCCCCGGTTTCCCGGAGTTATCCCAATCTATAAGGTAGGTTACCCACGTGTTACTCACCCGTCCGCCGCTAAAATTTTAAAGGTGCAAGCACCAATAAAATTTCCGCTCGACTTGCATGTATTAGGCACGCCGCCAGCGTTCGTCCTGAGCCAGGATCAAACTCTCCATAAAAGTAGTTTGAAAGCTCATTTGCTTTGCTAGCGATTCAACTTCGTTAGAAGTTGAAATCTATTGTTTGCTTCATTTAAGAAGCTTGTTTCATTAACGTTGCTTGTTCAGTTTTCAAGGTTCATTTTGTTTCGTTTGCCGCGTCATCTCTTGGCGACCTACTTATAGTATCACCCCCTTGTTATATCCGTCAACACTTTTTCATAAGTTTTTTATATAACCGCGTTTAAAACTAATCGAAGGTGGGTAATAAAGCATGTACAAAACGTTGGTATCACTAGTTTTATGCTTATTTCTAGTTTTTATTTATTTTGATGATAAAAATAATATTTCCCCTGTATTTCAACTAACAGATGCCCCTGCAGTCATTACAAAAGGTCAGTTTGGGCAAAGCTTAATCATTGAGTTAAGTTATTCTCATAAAGGTTTTGAGGACTGGATCGCAAATCTGAGTGAACCATATCCGCTTATATTAGCTGAAAGTGACTGGTTATTACGAAGTCCTGAATTAGTAAAAATACTGAGGGAAAAAAATATTCGTGTCGGATTGCTTGGTTCAAGCAGTGATCAATACGAAGATAAGAACCTATTAAAAAAACAAATCGCAATCTATGAAAAAACATTTTACAAAAAGCCGCTTTGGTTTGCGACAGCGGATTACAAAGTCGATACTTCTATGAAATCAGCTTTGCATGAGCTGGGCATTAACATCGTTGCTCCAACTTATACATTTCCTATAGAAGAAAATAAAATTCCTGAAGGTTCATTTGTAAGTATTCCTTTACATCGAGATAAGGAAGTTTCTTTTGAAGGCATTAATGAATTTATAAAAGCGCATAAATTTGTATCAATTGAACAAAATATATTTGGCTATGAAATTTCTACAAAGCGTTTTCCTTGATATAAGGGAATCTACTATATAACTAAAAAAGGGCTGCCACGAAATTTTTCATTTCTGTGATCGCCCTTTTTTTATGCTTTTGCCGTTTTAGTAGCTTCTTTTCGCGCTTTGCGACGCTCTTCCAATCTTTTTCGGTCTTCTTCTGATTGTGCGTTGTATTTTGGCAACATTAAAATTTGGTATGCATTAACGGCTACTAACGGGAATAATAAGAGTGCGACGTACACATCAATATTATCCTGTCTCCCCATCAATGCGATGATCCATTCCAAAGATGTGATAACAATCATAAAAAACAATGTTGAAATCAATACATGCGGCTTTTGCGTCATTTTGATTTTCTTTATCGCAGTCCATATAGCCGCGCCGACCAGCACTGCAAGTAAGAAGCCATAAATCAACCATTCACCTGCTGCACTTGCTCCTGGTGCAAAACGGAAAACAATAATATCCACAAGCACAATTATTATTAATAAAATCTGAATCCAATTCCAAAGTGTTAATGATCTAAATATATTGACCCCGACTTGATGTAATGTTAAATAAGCGAAAAAGCCTGCTTGTGCCATTACACTCATCGTCATCCCTAATACGACATTCCAAACTACTGCAGCAAAAAATTCTGAGATTTCTCCGTTCGCTAAGTATGGCTGGTAAAAGTCCCAACGAATAATTAACGAGGCAACTGCATTAACTAAACCACCGATTACTAATGCCCAAAAAGCAAACTTCACCCAGTTTCGTATCGTCACGAACAAATTCCCCCATTTTTTAATATATCTTGTATATTTTATCAATTTGATTTGAAAAAAGCGACCTCTCTTAAAAGATGTTACATATAATCAGTAAAATTGTGAACAATAAGCGAAAGCGCATAAATGAAGAAAGGACGTGAGAAAAGTGAAACGTTTAATCATATTAGCCTTTTCCCTCATTCTCCTTGCCGGTTGTAATGATGCCAAATCGACGACATTATCTTATGATGAAGTAAAGAAAATTATGGTCGATGCCATTCAGACAGAGGATGGGAAAAAAGCAATTCGCCAAATGTTTGAAGATAAGAATTTTCGGGAGTTGCTTATTTTAAATACCGAAGAAGTTAAAAAAGCGACTGAAGAGACAATGTTATCAAAAGATGCAATGGATTTTTGGATTAAAACATTCGAAGACCCGAAATTTAAAGAAACATTTGCAAAAAGTATGCAGGATCAGCAGGAAGATTTAATGAAAAACCTACTGAATGACGCGAGTTACCAAGAATCTCTAACGTCTTTCTTCGGTCAGCCGGATATGCAAAAGCAGCTTGAAAGCATCATGAAAGGTGCTGTTATGCGAAAAGAGCTGGAGAAAATCGTAATGGAAACAATCGAAAATCCGCTTATGCAGACGAAATGGCAGGAGCTCATTAAGAAAAGCGGTGAAGCTTCATCCGAGAAGGGTTCTGGTTCTGGTTCGGGGTCTGAATCCGGATCTGGCTCAGGGAAGGATAGCGGCGGTAAAGACAGCGGTGGAGGCTCATAAAAAAACAACCAGTCGTCTCATTGGGACAACTGGTTGTTTTTTTGTTATTTATTTAATTCTGAAATAATTTCTTCAGCAATTTGTAAATAGATTTCACCTGTTGGATGCGATTCTGCATATACAGAAGGTGCAAAGTCTTCCTCTGTCCAATCTGGTTGTCCTAACGGAATTTGACCAAGTAATTTTGTGCGCAGTTCATCAGCTAGCTTCGGACCGCCGCCTTGACCAAATACGAATTCTTTTTCGCCTGATTTGCTTTCATACCAAGCCATATTCTCAATAACACCTAAGATTTCATGATTTGTTTGTAACGCCATCGCACCTGCACGGGCTGCTACGAAAGCGGCTGTCGGATGAGGTGTTGTCACAACAATCTCTTTTGAAGATGGCAGCATTTGGTGAATATCCAGTGCTACGTCTCCCGTTCCTGGTGGTAAATCCAATAGTAGATAGTCTAAATCGCCCCACTCGACATCACGGAAGAACTGGTCCAATACTTTACCAAGCATCGGTCCGCGCCAAACGATTGGTGCATTGTTTTCAACAAAGAATCCCATTGAGATAACTTTTACACCAAGGCGTTCCACCGGGTAAATACGGTCATCTTTTACGACCGGCATTTCTGTTACACCCATCATGTCCGGTACAGAGAAACCATAAATATCAGCATCGATTAAACCGACTTTTTTGCCTAGGCGTGCTAGTGCAACTGCCATATTTACAGATACCGTCGATTTCCCTACTCCACCTTTACCTGAGGCAATTGAAATAAATTGTACGCTTGATAAAGGTGATAAAATATCTTGTGCTTCTGCTTCGGTCGCTTGTCCACGGAATGATTGCAGTACTTCTGCCGGTAGCTCTTCAAAACGAATCCCAACGGAAGCCGCGCCATTTTCTTTTAACACTTCAACAATTTTCATTTGAAGTGTCATTTGTTCAGGCGTATTAGTTTTTGCAATTGCAATACGAACACTAACATGCGCTTTTTCTGCTTTAATCGAAACGTTTGTTACACCTTTTGTTTCTGCTAGTGATTTATGTAAAAACGGATCTTGTAGTTCTCCTAATAGTTCTCGGACTTGTTCCTCATTTAACATATCAAACACTCCCCTGAATGAAATTACATTTGTTAGTATATCATAATCGATTCGTATTGTTATTACATGTTGCCTACTCGTATTTTACATGAATATAATTTTCAATTCCGCGTGCAATCGCAAATGCCATTTTTTCCTGATAGCTGTCATTTGCCAGTAAATCACGCTCTTCCTCATTACTTAAAAATCCTGTTTCTACTAATACAGCCGGTTTTTCAATTTTCTTTAATAAATAAACATTTTTAATCGACAGTGCTTCGCGGTCCGTATTTTCCATCGTCTCTCGAATTGATTGTTGTACAGCCTGTGCGAGTGCCTGGCTTTTCTCGTGTCCAGTGTGATGGTAAAACACTTGCGCCCCTCGCCATTTACTATTTGGGATTGCATTTGCGTGAATCGTAACGAATAGATCCGGTTCATGTGAGTCCACTAACGTTTCACGTAAAAAAATGTCCTGCTTTTTACGCTCACGAAGTGTTGGAAATGTTTCACTTGGTGCATGTTCACTTAATACATCTCCATCCGTTGAACGTGTTAATACTACTTCCGCACCTAAACGTGTTAATTGACGAGCTACTTTTTTTGTAATTGCCAGTGTCACGTCTTTTTCAATTACCTCTCCATTTGAAGCACCACCATCAATTCCTCCATGACCAGCATCTAACACAATTTTTACCCCACCTAATGGCTCGGGTAAAAAAAATCGCCGGTCGGATGCGTTCGTTTCATATACAACGACAAGCATCGAACAAAAAATTACGAATATGAGTGCAAGCCAACGTTTCAAAAAAAACACCGTCCTTTTTGCCTACTATACGCAAAAGGACGGCGGAATATTCACCTTATCATTGAGACTGGAGCTGACGTTGTAATGTTGCATAAAAACCTTGTTCCTTCATTAAAGAATCATGATTTCCTTGTTCTAAAATTTGACCGTCCTTAATGACGAGAATCTGATCCGCATTTTCAATTGTTTTAAGACGGTGTGCAATGACAAAGCTTGTTCGCCCTTCCATCAAATTGTTCAAGCCTTTCTGAATATGCACTTCTGTCATCGTATCAACACTTGAAGTTGCTTCATCTAAAATTAAGATATCGGGATCCTCTAGAATTGCACGGGCAATCGCTATAAGCTGACGCTGCCCCTGACTTAAATTTAAGCCTCCGCTTGTCAGTACAGTATCGTACTGTTCAGGCAAATACTTTATAAAATTATGTGCATATGCAATTTTTGCTGCTTGTTCAACTTCATCATCTGTTGCATGGAGCTTACCGAAACGGATATTTTCACGCACCGTTCCTGAAAACAAATACGTATCCTGCAGAACGACCCCGACATGGTCGCGCACATTCGTCATTTTGTAATGTTCAATTGGCTCGCCGTCCAATAAAATCCGGCCACCTGTCGCATCATAAAATCGTGTTAGCAGCTGAATGATTGTCGTCTTCCCGGAACCAGTAGGACCAACAATGGCAATTGTCTCCCCTGCCTTTGCTTCAAAATCAATTCCGTGTAATACAGGCTTGCCCGTTTCATAGGCAAATTGAACATTTTCGAACTTTACATCACCACTGAACTGTTCTTTCTCTTTTGCATTTTCAATGTCCGCTACTTCTTTTGTTTCATCTAACACTTCAAATACACGTTCGGAACCCGCAATGGCCGATTGGAACGTATTGAGCAGGTTCGATAGCTGGTTGATCGGCCGGAAAAACTGTCGGGTGTACGTAACGAATGATGCGATTACACCGATTGTCAGTCCGCTTGTTACAGCCATTATTGCACCTGCACCTATTACAAGGCTTAAACCTAAGTTGTTCATAAAGTTATTGATTGGACCCATGAAGCCAGAGATAATATCGGCTCGCATCGCTGAACCGCGCAATCGCTCATTGGCTTCTTTGAACTCAGCAAGCGTTGATTTTTCCTGACCGAAAAGCGTAATAATATCCGCGTTCGAAATGGTTTCTTCAATATAACCATTTAAATTGCCCAGATCCCGTTGACGTGCCTTGTAGTTCACGCTGCTTCGTTTAATAATCTGCTTTGTCGCATAAACGATGAGTGGAATAATAATGAGCGTTACTAGTGCTAATCGCCAATCTAAATAAAAGAGTGCAAAGGCCGTCCCGACAATCGTTAAAAAACTTGAAACAATTTGTATGACACTTTGGGACAATGCCGCATTTAAATTTTCGATATCATTGGTCATCCGGCTCATTAAATCGCCCTGCTGTTTTTTATCGTAAAATGCGAGCGGCAGTGACTGGTACTGCTCAAACAGGTGTTGACGCAACCGGCGAATGGTCTTCTGTGAAATACGAATCATGACAAATGTTTGAAGCCAAGTGAGTACGGACGATGCGATATAGACCCCTGCCAAAATAAGTGCCATGCGAATCGCCCCCGGCACATCGAGCTTCACAATATAATCATCAATCGTTTTCCCGATTAGAAATGGACCGACTAAACTTAACAGTGTACTAATAATAACGAAAATGACGACACTGATCAGCTCTACCTTTTGAACACGTAAATAGCTCCAAATCCGAAGCAGTGTTTCCTTTTGATTTTTTGGCTTCACAACTGGACCTGTAAAGCGCCCACCTGGATGCCTCATAGGTACAGGCGGTTCCCCTTGTTGTTTATTCACTTAAGGTCACCCCTTTTTCTGCCTGTGTTTTTGCCATTTCTTGATACAATATACTTTCCTGCAATAGTTGCTCATGTGTTCCTTGTGCAGCAATTTTCCCGTCGTCCATTACAAGTATTTGATCAGCATGGCGAATAGAAGAGATTTTAGACGAAACAATCACTTTTGTAGCATCACTGAACTGTTCTTCAATCGCACGTTGAATTGTTTTTTCAGAAATACTGTCAACCGCACTTGTCACATCATCCAAAATTAAAATACTCGGTTTCCGGATAAAGGATCTCGCCATTGCCAAACGCTGCTTTTGCCCACCGGACAAGTTTGTCGCCCCTTGTGTGAGCAAATGTTCTGTCCCTGCATCCAGTTTGTCGACAAATTCCTTTGCGTTTGCCGACTGTAATGCCTGTACAATGTCCTCTGACGTTGCATCGGATTTACCGTATCGCAAGTTGTCGGCAATCGTTTTTGAGAACAATGTCGCTTTTTGCGGGGAAAAACCGATTGACTGGCGTAAATGTTCCAATGAATAGCTGCCAATTGGCACTCCGTCTATTTTTACGCTGCCACTGTCAGGATCAAACAGGCGTGGAATCATTTTAACTAATGTCGATTTCCCGCTTCCTGTCATTCCGATAATGCCCACTGTTTCTCCCGCATTCACGTGGAAGCTAATATTTTTCAATACGGATTCTGTTTCTTTTAAATAGGAGAAGCTTACATTTTCGAAACTAATACTTCCCTGAATTTCTTTTATCTCTGGTTTTAAAGGGCTCATTAAGTCTGTTTTCTCTTCCAGCACTTCTACAATTCGCCCCGCGCTTGGTATTGCACGTGCCAGCTGTACAAGTACCATTGATGAACTCATCAGCCCCTGCATGACCATCATTAAATAGTTGATAAAGGCAAGAATAACCCCTACTTGCAACGTGTTGTTATCCACTTTGATCGCACCCATCCAAAGTGCTGCTACAATACCTAAGTTCACGACAAACATCGTAAGGGGTGCCAGTACGCCTATAATTTGATCGGCTGCCATACTGCGTTTCATCAGCTGTGTATTCACTTTGGTAAACTGTTCAATTTGGTGATTTTTCCTGTTGTATGCCTTAATGACACGAATACCTGCCAAGTTTTCCTGAACTTTTGTGTTTACCATATCGACAACCTTCTGCACTTTATGAAAAAGCTTTCCTGAAAGTGCCGTAAAATAATACATGCAAAATGCCAAAATCGGAACCACGACCAATAAAATCGGAAATAGCTCTCGCGCTGTAATAAAAACAATGACAATGGCCCCGATAAACATCATTGGTCCACGGACAAATACTTTCAATAACATCGTCAATGCCCGCTGTAGCATTTCCATATCACTCGTTAAATTTGTAACAAGCTTTCCGAGCGTAAATTTATCTTTACTGCTATTTGAAAAATACGTAATCGTTTCATATAAATCTTGCCGTAGATCGGTTGAAAAGTTTACGGCCGTCCGTGATGCATAAATGGAACACCCTATCCCGCCAATTAGACCGATTACGGATGTCGCTATCATTAAGCCAAACATTTTCACAATATATGACGTATCATTTTGAGCGATCCCATCATCAATAATATGCTGTAATATTGTAGGTTGCAGCAAATCCATACTTACCTCAATAACCATCATTACAGGAGCGATGATCGCAAATAATATATATGGCTTAATATATTTTGAGAGTTTCCATACTGCTTGCATTAAACAAGTTCACTTCCTTATGTTGTGAAAAATTATTCCTCTTCTGTTGCTTGTGCTTCTTCCAATAATTCATTCAGCTGAAACAAGCCGACAAAATCATTCATAATTGCTTCAGTTGCTTTCAATTCGCCTGCAATGACAGGATGAATCGATTTCAATTCCGAAGACTCCAGCTGTTGTTTCAATGTTGAGCGCTTCATTTCGAGTTGGCGATAAAACTCCAGTGCACGCCCGCGCCGGAATGTTTGTGCACCCTTTGAACGGCGACTACCATGTTCTCCTTCGCCTCGATGTCTCCCTCTGGTTTCAGACCTCATATTTTTAACCCCATCCTTTTTGAATACTATTGTATACTAATGTATACAAAAATACTACTCCTGCTAAAGTATTTAGGGAGAGTAATTTATTCAAATCCTTTTATTTTGTTTGTTCATTAAAAATCGTTACTATAAAAAAAACAGATTCATTAAAGGAGCACATCATGAAAAACGTGACGAGCGATATTATCCAATTTAGAGGATCGCATTATGAGTTCGGTTTATATCAGGGAGAGCTCTTAAAAAATTCGCCTCTTTTTTATAATAGAGAAAAGCTTTATAAACAATTGGATGATAGGTTTTCTATAGATAAAATATATGTTAAACAACTTTTAACCCGGTTCGGTCCAGGAATTGAAGAGGAAATAGAAGGTCTTGCTCATGCACTTGGTTATAAGGAAGAACAGGCTTTACTGCATTATGGAGGCTATTATGCAGCACATAAAAAAAGCGGCTGCTCTATTACGACAAGGCCATCTTATATGATCCGCAACTATGACAATGACCCCGAAAGCTATGATGGGCGTTTTGTGTTATATGAACCAACTGACGGTGGCTATGCGACACTCGGACCTTCCATGCAAATTACAGGACGGATGGATGGGATGAATGAAAAAGGACTCGTCGTCGGTTATAACTTTGTAAATACGAAAAACAGGGCGGATGGCTTTGTATGCAATATGATCGGGCGTCTGTTACTCGAGCGTTGCGCAACTGTTGAAGAGGGGATTTCATTACTAAAAAATATTCCCCATAAACATTCATTTAATTATGTATTACTGGATGCGGAGCAAACGATGGCGGCAGTAGAAGCATCTCCGCGCAATGTAGCTGTTCGGGACGCAACAGCCTGCACGAATCACTTTAAAGTTCTGACAGAAGAAAACCGTTACCGAACAGAGGATTCATTAGCGCGCGAACATATTATTTCGAATGCCCAAGCAACTCCACTTACTTTTGAAAATGCGTTCAAATTAATGAATGGTATCGAAAATGGGGTCTTTGCGACAAAATACGGAGCATGGGATGGTACACTCCATACGGTTGGCTATGTACCAACTGAAGGTAAATGTATTATTGCTTTAGGTGGAGATGCATTGCCTATAGTTATCGATTTTAAATCGTGGCTAAGCGGAACTTATTTGCCTCTTTCGAAGATTAAAGGAAAACTTCATGCGACAAATGGCTTTGCGAATGAATAAAGAAAAAACCCTTTCTCGGAAAAATTCCAAGAAAGGGTTTTGTAATTTCGCAAAATAGTAATCGTAAAGATTAACGTTTTGAGAACTGAGGTGCACGACGAGCGCCGCGTAGACCTGGTTTTTTACGTTCTTTCATACGTGAATCACGAGTTAATAGACCCGCTGATTTTAAAGCTGGGCGGAAGTCTGGATCAACTTGTAATAATGCACGTGCGATACCGTGACGGATTGCTCCAGCTTGACCTGTGAATCCACCACCGTTTACGTTAACGTGAACGTCATATGAACCTTTAGTTTCTGTAGCTACTAATGGTTGGTTGATAATTAAGTGTAAAGTTTCGTATGGTAGGTAATCTGCAACATCACGGTTGTTGATTACTACTTTACCTTCGCCTGGTACTAAACGTACGCGAGCAGTTGAGCTTTTACGGCGACCTGTGCCGATGTATTGTACTTGTGCCAAAGTTATTTCCTCCTATTATAGTTTATTGATTAACCACGTAACTCGTAAGCTTCTGGTTTTTGTGCAGCATGTGGATGTTCAGAACCAGTGTAAACGTTCAATTTAGAGAACATTTGACGACCTAAAGAGTTCTTTGGAAGCATACCTTTAATTGCTAACTCAAGCATTTGAGTTGGGTATTTTTCCTTCATTTCACCAGCTGTACGTTGTTTTAAACCACCAGCGAACTGAGTGTGACGGTAGTAAATTTTCTTTTGTAATTTGTTACCTGTTAACTCAATTTTATCAGCGTTGATGATGATCACATGATCTCCTGTATCAACGTTTGGTGTGAAAGTTGGTTTATGTTTACCGCGTAAGATAGAAGCTACTTCAGAAGCTAAACGACCTAACGTTTGGCCTTCTGCGTCAACTACTAACCATTTACGTTCTACTTCTTGACCTTTAGCCATGAAAGTTGTGCGCATGTTTGTATCCTCCTAATCGATATGAATTACCGTTATTTTTCATTATATACACTTTATAAGTTTCGGGGCTTATTTTTGTGGTGGTAATGAAAATACCATACATCATCATATACTGGATCGCGTTTAAAGTCAAGATATTTAATTGAACACCTGGAGAGGTTGTTAACCCTTTTCACAAGCCGATTTCTCTAGGATTTTATAGAGAAAAGGAAAACTTTTTCAAAAAAAAATCACAAATCTTGATAAAAAACTTGTTCTAAATATAGACCATGTGCTGGTGCTGTTTTACCTGCTTGTGCACGGTCCATCGAAGCAATCGTCTTTTCTAATGAAGAAGCTTCTCTTCGTCCAATGCCAACTTCCCATAATGTACCTGCAATAATCCGCACCATATTATATAAAAAGCCGTTGCCGCTAATTGTCATATGCAATTCTTCCCCTTGCCAGACAAGTTCCAGCGTTTCCACCGTACGTACTTTGTCTACAACACTCGTATTCGCCGCGCAGAAACAGCTGAAGTCATGTGTCCCGACAATTGCTTGTGCGGCTTCACGCATTGCTTCTACATTCGGCTTTACTCCACCTGTCTCGACTGTATAGTGTCTTCTAAACGGGCTTTGAACAGTGCTGCAATCCCAAATATACCGATAACGCTTGCCTGATACATCATAGCGGGCATGAAAGTCTTCCCTTACTTGCTCGATACGGAGTACACGAATATCACGCGGCAATTGGACATTTAATGCCTTTTGAAATTTCTCGGGCGGAATCTCTAGAGCTGTATCAAAATGTATAACCTGACCAGTTGCATGGACACGCGCATCTGTACGGCCGCTTGCTGTAATTTTAACTTGTGTCCCTTTTTGCATTGTTGTTAATACTTTTTCGATTTCCAGCTGTACTGTACGTTCACCCGGCTGCACCTGATAGCCGGCAAAGCCGGTACCGTCATAGCTAATCGTTGCTTTTAATCTCACCATATCTTTACTCCTCTAACTGCGCAGCATCCATAACAGGACGCCCAATAATACAAGTACAACTAAAATAGCCGTATCTCTAACCATCCACTTTAGCTGACGGTATTTCGTACGCCCTTCTCCCCCACGGTAGCCGCGCACTTCCATTGCAGTCGCTAAATCTTCCGCTCGTTTAAATGCACTGACAAAGAGCGGTACTAACAATGGCACGACCGCCTTTAGACGATCTTTAATTGGTCCTGCACTTAAATCTGAACCACGAGCCATCTGTGCTTTCATAATTTTATCTGTCTCATCCATTAATGTTGGAATGAAACGTAAAGAAATCGACATCATTAGTGCAAGCTCATGAACAGGTAGCTTTACCTTTTTAAATGGATCGAGCAGTACTTCCAGACCGTCCGTAATTGAAATAGGGGAAGTCGTTAACGTTAAGATCGATGTCATAAATACTAGCATTAAAAAGCGCATTGATATGAACATCCCTTGTCGTAAGCCTTCTTCGTATATTTTTATAAAGCCAAGATCAACTAATACAGGTCCTTCCCTCGTCATAAACAAATGCAAGATCAAAGTGAAGAGCATTAAGAATATGACAGGTTTTAAGCCGTTGATTAAAAAATAAAGGCGTATTCTCGACAGTAAAATAACGAGTAATGTAAACGCCAAAAGCAGCGCATAGGTTACCACATTATTGGCAAAAAAGACTACGATAATAAATGCAAAAACAAAAAGCAGCTTTGAACGCGGATCGAGCTTATGCACAAATGAATTTCCTGGTATATAACGCCCAAAAATCATTTTTTCCATCATTGCTGTTCACGCCCCTTTGGAATGGCCTGTCCTATTTCTACGGCAAGCTCTTCTTCAGTTAAGCATACTTTTTCTAACGTTTTACCCATCATCTTCTCTACCTGATGCTGAAAACGAACAATACGTGGCGGCTCAAGACGGAATTGGGCAAGCGTTTGACGATCGCTGAAAATCGTACGCGGATCTCCAGTTAACACACACCGTCCTTCATGCATAATTGCAACCGAATCCGCATAACGTGCTGCATCTTCCATACTATGTGTTACAAGTATCGTTGTTAAACCGCGCTCTTTATGTAGCGTATAAAATAAGTCCATAATTTCCTTTTGACCACGTGGATCAAGACCCGCTGTTGGCTCATCCAACACAATCACTTCAGGATCCATTGCCAGTACACCCGCAATGGCAACACGGCGCATCTGTCCACCTGATAGGTCAAATGGGGATTTGTCCAATATTTCTTCCGGTAACCCTACTAACGAAATCAGCTCACGGGCACGTTTTTCCGCTTCTTCTTCAGACACCCCAAAATTCATTGGACCAAACATAATATCCTTTAATACGGTTTCCTCAAAAAGTTGGTGCTCAGGAAACTGGAACACGATGCCTACTTTTTGACGTACTGTTTTTAAGTCTTTTGCCTTTTTTTCGGCTTCAATGATTCGGTCCCCGATTTTCACTGTACCGCTCGAAGGTTTTAATAATCCATTAAAGTGAAGGAGGATTGTTGATTTCCCAGAACCTGTATGTCCGATAATCGCCTGAAATGTTCCACTTTTAATTGTTAAGTCAACCTCATGTAAAGCTTGCTTTTCAAATGGAGTGCCTTTTGCATAGGCATAGCTTACTTGTTGAAGTTGGATGTCCATAAGTCATTCACCAGCTCTTCTTCTGTCATATGTTGTCCTACAAGTTGTACACCTTGTGCTTGCAACAGCTTCGTCATTTTCATCGCAAACGGCATATCCAAACCAAACTGTACGAGATCATCACCTAAAGCAAAAATCTCTTCCGGCGTTCCCTCAGCGTATTTTTTGCCGGCATTCATAAAAATAATGCGATCGGCCAACAATGCTTCTTCGAGATCATGAGTTATCGCGAGTACCGTAAGATCAATTTCTTTACGCAATGCTTCCACGATTGTTAACACTTCTTCACGGCCTTGAGGATCCAGCATCGATGTCGCTTCATCCAATATTAATATTTGCGGATGCATCGCTAGTGCCCCTGCAATGGCAACACGCTGCTTTTGTCCGCCTGATAAATGATGAGGCTCGTGGTTGATAAAGTCTTCCATCTTTACTTGTCTCAGTGCATTGTGCACACGTTTAACCATCTCTTCATGCGGAACACCGTTGTTTTCCAGCGAGAAAGCTACATCATCCTGCACAGTAGCCCCTACAAACTGATTGTCAGGATTTTGAAAGACAATACCAATCTGTGAACGAATATCCCATATATTTTCTTCTGTGAGGATTTCACGTTTAATCCGGATTTCCCCTTGCTGTGGCATTAGTAAGCCACTCATCAATTTAGCCATTGTCGATTTTCCGGAGCCATTATGGCCGACAATCGTAATCCATTCCCCTTTATTGATTGTAAAAGAAACATCCTCTACTGCATTGCGTGTATGAGGCTCTTCCGGTGTATAGGAGTAGGTTACTTGATTAAATGATAAAATTTCACTCATGCGCAGCTACTCTCCCCTCTGCTTCGCTATTGTATGACATATTAGTAGTCAGCTTAAATTTCCCAGGAAATGATACCTATATAAAAATAAAGCACGTTTTCAAACAAGTTTTGCGCGAACGGCCACCTATCTAAACGTACTTTATGTTTGCATATGTATTGGGAATTTAGGGGCTCAACCCTTCATTCCATAAATAAAAAAGCGCGCACCTCATTCAGAGAAATGCGCTTGTCGTTACATTTACAAAATTCGCGGGTGCTCAAGCCCGAGAATTCGTTGAATGAGGTGCGGAGAGCTAAACGAGACGCCAGTATTTACTACCCCGCTCATCATAACGCTCAGCTTAATTATGTCGTATAAATCAATTTTGTTTATATAAAAAAGGGGTGCGGGTTCAACCGGTGAACCGGACACCCCTTTTCCAC
The DNA here is from genome assembly GCF_038630735.1 of Solibacillus sp. FSL K6-1781. GTDB lineage: Bacteria > Bacillota > Bacilli > Bacillales_A > Planococcaceae > Solibacillus > Solibacillus silvestris. Next base: position 3,998,150 of record NZ_CP152038.1, read on the forward strand.
CTGTATGTTATTAAGAATTAAACTAATTCGATAACTACTACTGGTGCGCCGTCTCCACGACGAGGACCTACTTTAAGAATACGAGTGTAACCACCTTGACGCTCCGCATAACGAGGTGCGATATCGTCAAATAATTTTTGAAGTGCAAAAACAGTTTTTTCTTCTTCGCCTTCTCCAACTGTTACTAGCTCACGACGGATGAATGCTGCTGCCTGACGACGAGCATGTAAATCTCCGCGTTTACCTAAAGTAATCATTTTCTCAACAGCTTTACGAGTTTCTTTAGCGCGCGCTTCAGTAGTTTCGATGCGCTCGTTGATGATTAAATCAGTAGCTAAGTCGCGTAATAATGCTTTACGTTGAGAACTTGTACGACCAAGTTTTCTGTAACCCATGGACGTTTCCCTCCTTTTAAATATATCTGATCTAGCTAAATTTTATAATTTTTCGCTTAGTCTTCTTTACGCAATCCTAAACCAAGCTCTTCTAACTTATGCTTAACTTCTTCAAGAGACTTACGACCAAGATTACGTACTTTCATCATATCGTCTTCTGACTTGTTAGCTAATTCTAGTACCGTATTGATACCAGCACGCTTCAAGCAGTTGTAAGAACGAACAGAAAGATCAAGTTCTTCGATAGTCATCTCTAATACTTTTTCTTTTTGGTCTTCTTCTTTTTCGACCATGATTTCAGCAGTTTGTGCCTCGTTCGTCATGCCAACGAAGATATTTAAGTGTTCAGTTAAAATTTTCGCTCCAAGTGAAATCGCCTCTTTAGGACCGATGCTTCCATCTGTCCATACATCAAGTGATAACTTGTCGTAGTCAGAATTTTGTCCAACACGAGTGTTCTCTACTTGGAAGTTGACGCGTGAAACTGGAGTGTAAATAGAGTCGATCGGGATCACGCCGATAGGAAGATCCTCACGTTTGTTTTGATCAGCAGGAGTATAACCACGGCCACGCTGTGCGTACATACGCATACGTAAATGACCGTTCTTAGCGATTGTAGCGATATATAGATCTGGGTTTAAAATTTCTACATCACTGTCATGTGTAATGTCAGCTGCAGTAACCGTTCCGTCACCTTTTACATCAATCTCAATAACTTTTTCTTCGTCAGAGTAGATTTTTAAAGCTAGCTTTTTCACGTTTAAGATAATCGAAGCGACATCTTCTACAACGCCTTCTACAGTTGAGAATTCGTGTAATACGCCGTCAATTTGAATTGACGTAACAGCAGCTCCAGGTAATGAAGACAGAAGGATACGACGTAGAGAATTCCCCAAAGTATTACCATAACCGCGTTCAAGCGGTTCTACAACAAACTTGCCGTATTTGGCATCTTCGCTAATCTCCACTGTTTCAATCTTTGGTTTTTCAATTTCGATCATTCCAATTTACCCTCCTTCAAAACATCTAATGTATAGGTTCTTATCATCAAGTTGTTAATCTGAGTTAGACTATAAAATGCACAAGACTTTTGTACAAAGTAACATGATGTACGTAGAAGTAATTATACTTCTAAGCTGCACCCATTACACACGACGACGTTTTGGCGGACGGCAACCGTTATGAGGAACTGGAGTAACGTCTTTAATAGCAGTTACTTCTAATCCAGCAGCTTGAAGTGCACGTACTGCAGCTTCACGACCTGAACCAGGACCTTTAACTGTTACTTCAATGTTTTTTAAACCATGTTCCATTGAAGTTTTTGCAGCTGTTTCAGCAGCCATTTGAGCTGCGAATGGAGTTGATTTACGTGAACCACGGAAACCTAAAGCACCAGCTGAAGACCAAGATAATGCGTTACCTTGCATATCAGTGATCGTTACGATTGTATTGTTGAATGTAGAACGGATGTGAGCAACACCAGATTCGATGTTCTTTTTCACACGACGTTTACGAGTTTGTTGTTTACGAGCCATGTTAAGAAGGAACCTCCTTTACTTAATTATTTTTTCTTGTTCGCTACAGTCTTACGTGGACCTTTACGCGTACGCGCATTGTTTTTCGTATTTTGACCACGAACAGGTAAACCACGACGGTGACGGATACCACGGTTTGAAGCAATTTCCATTAAACGTTTGATGTTTAAAGAAACTTCACGACGTAAGTCACCTTCAGTTTTGTATGAATCTAATTGTTCACGAATTTGGTTTAATTGATCTTCTGTTAAGTCTTTAACGCGAGTATTTTCGTCAATACCTGCACCTGCTAATACTTTTTGAGAAGTAGTTTTACCAATACCGTAAATGTATGTTAATGAAATTACAACGCGTTTGTCGCGAGGAATATCAACACCAGCAATACGTGCCATTCGTTAGTGCACCTCCTTGATTAATTATCCTTGTTTTTGTTTGTGTTTAGGATTTTCACAGATTACCATTACTTTACCGCGTCGGCGAATTACTTTACATTTTTCGCAGATCGGTTTCACAGATGGTCTCACTTTCATCTAACCTAACCTCCTTAATAGTCCGGAGTGCAAAAGATTATTTAAAACGGTATGTGATACGACCGCGAGTTAAATCATAAGGAGATAACTCAATAGTAACCTTATCTCCAGGTAGGATACGGATAAAGTGCATACGGATCTTTCCAGATACGTGTGCAAGCACAGTGTGCCCATTTTCTAATTCTACCTTAAACATCGCGTTTGGCAAAGTCTCAAGAACTGTCCCTTCGACTTCAATTACATCGTCTTTCGCCATCTTCTCGACTCCCTTCTATATGCTTATATCAAAAAACTCATGCGAGCTCTTGCAACTGTTTCTCCTAATTAAGAAGCAACTCGTTTCAACATATGGTTTGGATTGCATGAGAGATGTAGAATAAGACGCTCGTCTGGTTTCGCTTCACACAATCCATGGAAACAGTATCCTATAAGGAACCGCATCCTTATGTTAACACGATAGCCGGAATGTCTTGATGAGAGATTCATACCCGTTACACAGATGCTTCCACGAAACCCATTATACGTTACAAAGATGTCATCACACTAATTAAGTGCTCAACCTTTATAGTATATACCGGGCACAATATGCTTTTGCAACTCTCAAAAAATTATGTTTCGTTGTTGCCTCCGCATGACTACCGCGGAAGCTGTCTAGCGCCCGGACGGATATCAGCTGCGGCTGCCCTGCAATAGAGCATCAAGATCAGCAAATACTTTTGAAATTTCTTGCTGTCCATTAATATTTGTAAGTACTCCCTTTGCTTTATAGAAATCAAGTAAAGGTTGTGCTTGGTTCATATTTACTTCCAGACGGTTTGTAACAGTTTCAGGATTATCATCTGCACGCGTGTACAACTCGCCGCCATCTTTATCACAAATGCCATCCACTTTTGGAGGATTAAACACTAAATGATATGATGTACCACAAGTCTTACAAATACGACGACCACTTAAACGTGCGATTAATTCTTCTTTTTCAACTTGAACATTAATTGTATGCTCAACTGGGCGTCCTAATTCTTCAAGGATGCTGTCTAAAGCTTCAGCTTGAGGAACTGTACGCGGGAATCCGTCTAATAAGAAACCTTTTTCGCAGTCTGGTTGTGAAAGACGTTCACGAACAATACCAATCGTTACTTCATCAGGTACTAATGCACCTTGATCCATAAACGCTTTGGCCTGTAAACCTAATTCTGTACCTTCTTTAATAGCGGCACGGAACATATCGCCTGTAGAAATATGAGGGATTGCGTACTTCTCAACAATTTTGTCAGCCTGAGTACCTTTACCGGCTCCTGGAAGACCCATTAAAACGATATTCATACGTAATACTCCCCTTTATAGCATAAGCCGGTAAGGAAACGAGAATGTTTCCTAAACCTGCATTATTTCATAAAGCCTTTATAATGACGCTTCACTAATTGAGACTCTAACTGTTTCATTGTTTCAAGTGCAACACCGACTACGATAATCATACTTGTTCCCCCGATTTGAGCCGAAGCTGGCAGGTTCATGAAGTTAATGAATAAAATCGGCATTACTGAAATAACTACTAAGAATAAAGCACCAACTAATGTTAAACGATAAAGAACTTTTGTTAAGTAAGCTTGAGTGTCATTACCTGGGCGGATACCCGGGATATAGGCACCTTGCTTTTTCAAGTTATCTGCCACATTTTCCGGATTCACCTGAATGAAAGCATAGAAGTATGTGAAGGCGATAATTAAAGCAACATAGATTAACATACCAACAGGTTTAGTATAGTCAAACGTGTTAGTAATAAACGCTGTTACATTATTATCTCCAAAGAATGTTGCTAAAGTTTGAGGTGTAACAATAAACGCAACCGCAAAGATTACCGGAATAACCCCTGCAGCATTTACTTTTAACGGTAAATGCGTTTGCTGTGCACCAACTTTAGGTGAATTCCCAGCAACTCGTTTTGCATATTGGATTGGAATTTTACGCAACGCTTGTTGAATATAAATAACTCCAACGACAACAGCAAGCAGCACTAGAACTAATAGAACTAAAATGGCAATATTGATAAACAATTGGTCGCCAGCCCCATCAATTTGTTGTGCATAAATTTGGTTTACTGCGTTAGGAATCGCAGCTACGATACCAGCGAAGATAATGATAGAAATACCATTACCAACACCATATGCAGTAATTTGTTCAGATAACCACAATATGAATGCTGTACCTGCAGTTAATACGATTGAAATCGTTAAGTATGATTGAATACTAGTATCCGTAATCAATGATCCGCCATAAAATTGGTTAAACCCAAAGCTCATTGCGAAAGATTGAATGAATGCTAATACAATCGTGAAATAACGAGTGAATTGAGCCAACTTGCGTCGACCTACATCACCTTGTTTCGCCCATTCTGCAAACTTAGGTACTACATCCATTTGAAGTAACTGGACAATAATTGAGGCTGTGATGTACGGCATAATCCCCATCGCAAAGATTGAGAAGTTTGCCAATGCACCACCGCCAAACGTATTAAGGAAACCTACTAAGCTGAACTCATCAGTTGCCTTTAATACATCTGCGTTAACATTTGGTACCGGAATGAATGTTCCGAGACGGAAAATGATTAACATTAAAAGTGTGAAGATGATTTTATTTCGTATATCTCGAACGCGCATAAAGTTAGAGATTGTCTGAAACATTAGATCACCTCAGTTGTTCCGCCAGCGTTCTCAATTGCTTCTTTAGCAGAAGCAGAGAATTTGTGAGCCTTAACATTAAGCTTAACGCTTAACGTACCATGACCTAGAATTTTGATTCCAGCTTTTTCGTTGCTCACGATACCAGTTTCTAATAATAATGCAGGTGTTACTTCTGCACCATCTTCAAAACGGTTTAACGCGTCAAGGTTAACGATAGCGTATTCTTTACGGTTAATGTTCGTAAAGCCACGTTTAGGTAAACGACGGAAAAGTGGGTTTTGACCCCCCTCAAATCCTGGGCGAACGCCGCCGCCAGAACGAGCGTTTTGACCTTTATGACCTTTACCAGAAGTTTTACCGTTACCAGAACCGATACCACGACCAACGCGGTTACGTACTTTACGTGAACCTTCTGCTGGTTTTAACTCATGAAGTTTCATTTGGGTGGCACCTCCTTGTTCGTATAATTGAAATTAAATTTCTTTAACAGTAACTAAGTGAGCTACTTTTGTAATCATCCCGCGGATCGCAGCGTTATCAGCTTGTTCCACAGTTTGGTTTAATTTACGTAATCCTAAAGCCTCAACAACTTTACGTTGGTTTGGTTTAGTACCGATGACAGATTTATTAAGGGTAATTTGTAATTTAGCCATTATAATTCCCCCCCTTATCCTAATAACTCTTCCACTGATTTACCACGTAGTTTTGCAACTTCTTCTACGCGTTTTAATTCAGTTAAACCTGCTACAGTTGCACGCACCATGTTGATTGGTGTGTTTGAACCAAGAGATTTTGAAAGAATATCAGTAATACCAGCTAGTTCAAGTACGGCACGTACTGGACCACCAGCGATAACTCCTGTACCAGGAGCTGCAGGTTTGATTAAGATTGAACCTGCACCGAAGCGACCTTGCACTAAGTGTGGAGTAGTTCCACCCACGCGTGGTACTTCGATTAAGTTTTTCTTCGCGTCTTCAACAGCCTTACGGATTGCATCTGGAACCTCTTGGGCTTTACCAGTACCAAATCCTACATGACCATTTTTATCTCCTACTACTACTAGAGCAGAGAAGCGGAAGCGACGACCACCTTTAACAACTTTAGCAACACGGTTAATTGTAACTACGCGTTCTTCAAGTTCTAATTTGTTTGCGTCAATGCGACTCATGAAGTATGTCCCTCCTTCTTATTAAAATTCTAAGCCGTTTTCACGTGCAGCTTCTGCTAAAGCTTTTACACGTCCGTGATATAAGTAACCGCTACGGTCAAATACTACTGTAGTAATATTTTTTTCAGCAGCGCGTTTAGCGATTGTTTCACCGATTTTAGCAGCAGCTTCTACGTTTGCGCCCATACCTTCGAAAGCTTTTTCTTGAGTATTAGCAGAAACTAAAGTTACGCCAGCTACGTCATCGATTAGTTGTGCATAGATGTTCTTGTTAGAACGGAATACGTTTAAACGTGGACGTTGTGCAGTACCCGAAATTTTAGAACGAACACGCCCATGACGTTTTTTACGAACTTGATTTTTATCTTGTTTCGTAATCACAGTGGTCACTCCTTTCAAAAATTAATGCGGTTTATGCCGCATTATTTACCTGTTTTACCTTCTTTACGGCGAACGAATTCACCTTCGTAACGGATCCCTTTACCTTTGTATGGCTCTGGTGGACGTACGTCACGGATGTTAGATGCTAATGCACCAACACGCTCTTTAGAAATACCTTTAACGATGATCTTCGTGTTCGAAGGAACTTCGACCTCTAAACCTTGCTCAGGTGTAAACTCAACTGGGTGAGAGTAACCAACGTTTAGTACAAGCTTAGTACCTTGTAACTGTGCACGGTAACCTACACCGATAAGTTCTAGAGTACGAGTGAAGCCTTCAGAAACACCTGTTACCATGTTAGCTAGTAACGCACGAGTTGTACCGTGGTTTGTACGGTGTTCTTTAGAATCAGAAGGACGAACAACTGATAAAGTGTTGCCTTCTTGCTCGATTTTCATATCTTGGTTGAATTGACGAGTTAATTCGCCTTTAGGACCTTTAACAGTAACAACATTGTCGGCACCGACTTCGATTGTTACGTTAGCAGGTACCTCGATAACTTTTTTACCTACGCGAGACATTTATATTGCACCTCCGTTCTTTTCTTACTAATTACCAAATGTATGCTAAGATTTCTCCGCCAACTTGTTTAGCGCGAGCTTCTTTGTCAGTTAATAAACCGTTTGAAGTAGATACTAAAGCGATACCAAGACCGTTTAATACTTTAGGTACTTCGTTTGTTTTAGCATATACACGTAAACCTGGTTTAGAAATACGTTTAAGACCAGTGATAACACGCTCGTTCTCTTTACCATATTTTAAGAAAATACGGATGATACCTTGCTTGTTGTCTTCTACATATTCTACATCACGTACGAAACCTTCACGCTTTAAAATTTCAGCGATCTCTTTCTTAACGTTAGAAGCAGGAACTTCTAACTTCTCGTGACGTACCATGTTCGCATTACGAATGCGTGTAAGCATATCTGCAATCGGATCAGTCATTGTCATGAAAATTTACCTCCTTCCCAAATTAGGGGATTACCAGCTGGCTTTTTTAACGCCAGGAATTTGTCCCTTATATGCAAGTTCACGGAAACAAATACGGCAAAGTTTAAATTTGCGGTATACAGAGTGTGGACGGCCACAGCGTTCACAACGTGTATATTCTTGAACTTTAAATTTTTGCGTGCGTTGTTGTTTAACGATCATTGATTTTTTTGCCACGTCTTCGCCCTCCTTATTTTATTACTTTTGGAACGGCATACCGAACTGTGTTAATAACTCGCGAGCTTCTTCGTCAGAATTCGCAGTAGTTACGATCACGATGTCCATACCGCGTACTTTTGAAACTTTATCGTAATCGATTTCTGGGAAAATCAATTGCTCTTTAACACCTAATGTATAGTTACCGCGACCATCGAATGCTTTTTTAGAAACACCACGGAAGTCACGTACACGTGGAAGTGCGATAGAGATTAATTTATCCAGGAATTCATACATACGCTCACCGCGTAATGTAACTTTAGCACCGATCGCTTGACCTTCACGTAAACGGAAACCTGCGATAGATTTTTTCGCTTTAGTTACTACTGGTTTTTGTCCAGTAATTATTGTTAATTCTTCTACAGCTACATCAAGAGCTTTTGAGTTTTGAACAGCGTCACCAACACCCATGTTGATTACGATTTTCTCCACTTTTGGAACTTGCATTACTGATTTATATTCGAACTTGCTCATTAGAGCAGTTGAAACTTCATTTGAATACTTTTCTTTTAGGCGGCTCATGTGTGTACCTCCCTTCTCAATTTACTTATTAGTCGATTACTACACCTGATTTTTTTGCAACACGAACTTTTTTGCCATCCTTGATCTCAATACCTACACGAGTCGGCTCGCCAGATTTAGGATCGATTAGCATTACGTTCGAAATGTGGATTGCAGCTTCTTGAGATACAATTCCACCTTGTGGGTTAAGTTGGTTAGGTTTAACGTGTTTCTTAACGATGTTTACACCTTCAACAAGAACACGGTCTTGTTTAGGGAAAGCAGCTAAGATTACGCCTTCTTTACCTTTGTCTTTACCAGTAATTACTTTTACTTTGTCGCCCTTTTTAACATGCATTATGTGTCGCACCTCCTTGATTGGTACTGTCATGAAATTAAAGAACTTCTGGAGCTAAAGAAACGATTTTCATGAAGTTGCCATCACGTAATTCACGTGCAACTGGTCCGAAAATACGAGTTCCGCGTGGTGATTTATCATCTTTGATAATTACGCAAGCATTCTCATCAAATTTAATGTAAGTACCGTCTTTACGACGAGCACCTGATTTTGTGCGAACGATAACAGCCTTAACAACGTCACCTTTCTTGACAACGCCACCTGGTGTTGCTTTCTTAACTGTACAAACAACGATATCTCCGATGTTTGCAGTTTTACGACCAGAACCACCAAGTACTTTAATCGTTAAAACTTCACGTGCACCTGAGTTGTCAGCAACTTTCATACGACTTTCTTGTTGAATCACTTAGGTTACCTCCCTTCGGAAATATATTTTATTCCGAAATGTGTTATTAAATAATAACCGCTTTTTCTACAACTTCAACTAAACGGAAGCGTTTAGTAGCTGATAGCGGGCGAGTTTCCATGATACGTACGATATCACCGATATTCGCAGTGTTTAGCTCATCATGAGCTTTAAACTTTTTCGAGTATTTTACACGCTTGCCATAAAGCTTGTGCTTTTTATGAGTTTCAACTAATACAGAAATTGTCTTATCCATTTTGTCTGAAACAACACGGCCCGTGTAAACTTTGCGTTGGTTACGCTCAGTCATACTTAAAACCCTCCTTTATCAGTTATTTGCACTGATTTCTCTTTCACGAATCACAGTTTTCATACGTGCAATCGCTTTGCGAACTTCACGGATGCGAGCTGTGTTTTCTAATTGACCAGTCGCCAATTGGAAGCGAAGGTTGAAAAGCTCTTCTTTCAGTGATTTTACTTTTAACTCAATTTCATTAGTGGCAAGGTCACGGATTTCATTAGCTTTCATTAGATTCACCACCAGTTTCTTGACGTTTTACAATTTTACATTTAACAGGAAGTTTATGTGATGCTAAACGAAGTGCTTCACGTGCCACCTCTTCAGATACACCAGCAATTTCGAACATTACTTTTCCTGGTTTTACTACTGCTACCCAACCTTCAGGAGAACCTTTACCAGAACCCATTCGGACTTCTAGAGGCTTTTTCGTGTAAGGCTTATGTGGGAAGATTTTGATCCAAACTTTACCGCCACGTTTCATGTAACGAGTCATTGCGATACGAGCAGATTCGATTTGACGGTTTGTAATCCAAGATGCTGTTGTAGCTTGTAAGCCAAACTCACCAAAAGATACTTCTTTACCGCCCTTCGCTTCTCCACGCATGTTACCACGGTGTTCACGACGATATTTTACGCGTTTAGGTAATAACATATTATTTGCCTCCTTCCACAGAGTTCTTTTTAGTAGGAAGGACTTCACCACGGTAGATCCAAACTTTAACGCCTAGTTTACCGTAAGTAGTATCAGCTTCAGCATGTGCGTAATCAATGTCAGCACGTAATGTATGAAGCGGAACAGTTCCTTCACTATAGTGTTCAGCACGCGCGATATCAGCGCCACCTAAACGACCAGATACTTGTGTTTTAATACCTTTTGCACCAGCGCGCATTGTGCGTTGGATTGATTGTTTTTGAGCACGACGGAATGATACGCGGTTCTCAAGTTGACGAGCGATGTTTTCAGCTACTAATTTAGCGTCAAGATCTGCACGTTTGATTTCAATAATGTTGATATGCACACGTTTACCAGTTACTTCAGTTAAGTGTTTACGTAAGTTTTCAACTTCCGTACCACCTTTACCGATAACCATACCTGGTTTCGCAGTGTGAATAGTGATGTTTACGCGATTTGCAGCGCGTTCGATTTCTACTTTAGATACAGATGCATCTTTAAGTTTAGTTTCGATATATTTACGTACTTTGATGTCTTCGTGTAATAAGTTAGCGTAGTCTTTCTCAGCGAACCACTTTGACTCCCAGTCACGAATAACACCAACACGTAGTCCTATTGGATGTACTTTTTGACCCACGGATTAAACCTCCTTCTTCTCAGATACCACGATTGTAATGTGGCTAGTACGTTTGTTGATTGCCGACGCACGACCTTGTGCACGTGGACGGAAACGTTTTAATGTTGGACCTTCATCAACAAAGATTTCAGATACAACTAAGTTATTAACATCTAACTCATAGTTATGTTCAGCGTTAGCAACTGCAGATTTTAATACTTTCTCAACGACTGGAGACGCCGCTTTTGGAGTATGACGTAAAATTGCAACTGCTTCACCAATTTGCTTGCCTCGGATTAAGTCTACTACTAGACGAACTTTACGAGGAGCGATACGAACTGTACGAGCGATAGCTTTAGCTTGTGTCATTAGGATTTACCTCCTCTCAAAATTAGCGTCTTGTTTTCTTGTCATCTGCACCGTGACCTTTATAAGTACGAGTTGGTGCGAACTCACCAAGTTTATGACCTACCATATCTTCAGTTACGTATACAGGAACGTGTTTACGTCCATCATATACAGCGATTGTTAAACCGATGAAGTTTGGGAAGATAGTAGAACGGCGAGACCAAGTTTTGATAACCTGTTTTTTCTCAGAAGCCTCTTGTGCTTCCACCTTTTTCATTAGGTGGTCATCAACAAAAGGTCCTTTCTTTAAGCTGCGACCCATTTAGGAACCTCCCTCCGTGATACGACCACGGCTCTCGAACTGAACCGTAGTTTTACCACATTATTTTTTACGTCCACGAATAATAAATTTAGATGATTTATTTTTCTTGCTACGAGTTTTGTAACCAAGAGCTGGTTTGCCCCATGGTGTCATTGGAGATTTACGTCCGATTGGAGAACGTCCTTCACCACCACCGTGTGGGTGATCGTTAGGGTTCATTACAGAACCACGTACTGTTGGGCGTTTACCTAACCAACGAGAACGACCTGCTTTACCGATGTTGATAAGTTCGTGTTGTTCGTTACCAACTTGACCGATTGTTGCACGGCAAGTAGCAAGGATTAAACGTACTTCACCAGATTGTAAGCGAACGATTACGTACTTGCCTTCACGACCTAATACTTGCGCAGAAGTACCAGCAGAACGTACTAATTGTCCACCTTTACCAGGTTTCATTTCGATGTTATGGATTGTAGTACCCATTGGAATGTTTGCTAATGGTAATGCGTTACCTACTTTGATATCCGCTTCTGGACCTGAATAAATAGTTTGACCTACTTCAAGACCTTTCGGAGCTAGGATGTAACGTTTTTCACCGTCAGCATAGTTAATTAAAGCGATGTTCGCAGAACGGTTTGGATCGTACTCGATTGTAGCAACGCGTCCTGGAATGCCGTCTTTAAGACGTTTAAAATCGATAACACGGTATTGTTTCTTGTGACCGCCACCGTGATGACGAACAGTAATTTTACCCTGGTTGTTACGACCAGCTTTGCGTTTAGTCGGTTCTAATAAAGACTTTTCAGGTTTATTAGTAGTGATTTCAGCAAAGTCAGAAGACGTCATGTTACGACGACCATTTGAGGTTGGCTTATACTTTTTAATCGCCATTTGTATTCCCTCCTTCTTTAAGGTTACTTATATAAATTTGAAATTAGATTTCGAATAACTCGATTTCTTTTGAATCAGCAGTTAATTTAACAATCGCTTTACGACGTTTGTTAGTGTATCCACCGAATTTACCAACGCGTTTGAACTTACCTTTGTAGTTCATTACGTTTACTTTCTCAACTTTAACACCGAAGATTTCTTCAACAGCGTCTTTAACTTGAGTTTTGTTAGCGCGAGTGTCTACTTCGAAAGTATACTTTTTCTCTGCCATAATTTCTGAAGAACGCTCAGTAATGACCGGACGTTTTAAGATATCACGTGCTTCCATTATCCAAGCACCTCCTCAACTTTTTTTACAGCATCTTGAGTGAATACAACTTTATCGTGACCTAATAGATCTAATACGTTGATTCCTTCAGCTGTTAACACTGTAACACCAGGGATGTTACGAGCAGATAAAATAGCGTTTTCGTTAACTTCAGCAGTTACGAATAATGCTTTTTTGCTGATTTCTAAAGCAGCTAATACTGATTTGAAATCTTTTGTTTTTGGTGCATCAAATGATAATGCATCAAGTACTACTAAGTTTTGCTCTAATACTTTTGCAGATAAAGCAGACTTAATCGCTAAGCGACGAACTTTCTTAGGTAGTTTGTAAGAGTAGCTACGTGGAGTAGGACCGAATACAACACCACCGCCACGCCATTGTGGAGAGCGGATCGAACCTTGACGAGCACGACCAGTTCCTTTTTGACGCCATGGCTTACGACCACCACCAGCAACTGCAGAACGGTTTTTAACTTTGTGATTACCTTGACGTAAAGAAGCACGTTGTGCAACTACAGCGTCGAATAATACAGCTTCGTTTGGCTCGATTCCGAAAATCGCATCGTTTAATTCGATTTCACCAACTGAAGCACCTGTTTGACTAAGTACTGAAACCTTTGTCATTCCTGTTTCCTCCTTTCTTTAAGAGAATTATTTTGATTTAATAGCAGTTTTAACTGTTACTAATGCTTTTTTAGAACCAGGAACATTACCTTTAACAAGTAGTAAGTTGCGCTCTACATCAACCTTAACGATTTCAAGGTTTTGAATAGTAACAACTGTGCCACCCATTTGACCAGGTAATTTCTTTTGTTTGAATACGCGGTTCGGAGCAACTGGACCCATTGAACCAGGACGACGGTGGTAACGAGAACCGTGAGACATAGGTCCGCGAGATTGACCATGACGTTTAATAACACCTTGGAAACCTTTACCTTTTGTTACACCTGTTACATCGATTACATCGCCTTCAGCGAAAATTTCAACCTTGACTTCTTGACCAACTTCGTAAGTCGCAGCTTCTAAGTTGCGGAACTCACGGATGAAGCGCTTAGGAGCAGTATTTGCTTTTGCTACGTGACCTTGTTCAGGTTTGTTTGAAAGCTTAACGCGCTTATCTTCAAAACCTAATTGGATCGCTTCGTAGCCATCAGTTTCAACAGATTTCTTTTGTAAAACTACGTTTGGAGTAGCTTCGATTACTGTTACTGGGATAAGATCTCCGTTTTCAGCGAAAACTTGAGTCATACCAATTTTTCTACCTAAGATTCCTTTAGTCATTTGTCACACCTCCTGTAAATTTTAGAAAAAAGTTTATATTTGTTTTTACCATTAAAGTTTGATTTCGATATCAACGCCAGATGGTAAATCAAGCTTCATTAACGCATCAACAGTTTGTGGTGTCGGGTTAACGATGTCGATAAGACGTTTATGTGTGCGCATTTCAAATTGCTCACGAGAATCTTTGTACTTATGAACCGCACGTAAGATCGTGTATACAGATCTTTCAGTTGGTAGTGGGATCGGACCCGATACTCCAGCACCTGAACGTTTCGCAGTTTCAACGATTTTCTCAGCAGATTGATCAAGGATACGGTGATCATATGCTTTTAAACGAATACGAATTTTTTGTTTTGCCATTACTTTCCCTCCTTCTCGCCTATTTTCTAGACATTCTCCACGAAAATTTCTCCTACACACCGCCATGGCAAAGCGGCCGGGTGTGTCGGCAACCTCTCGCTTCATCGCAGTCAAAGACCAACATTCAACATTATATACAATAAAAAAGAAGTTCGCAAGTCTTTTAGCAAAATTCTTTTCATAATGTTTTATTCTTTATAAATAGGTTCGCTCTTTTTGAGCCGTTTTCTAGTATATAAGTTTATGACGGTGAAAGCAACTGAAAAGGGAGTAATATGCTTTAAATATATTATTCTGAAAACAATTGCTACAGAAAATGAAAAAATCGTCGCTTTCTCTTTGCTGAAAGCGACGACTGTATTATAGGAAGAAAACGACTGCAATCCAGCCGAAAATAATCTGTGGAATATTATAGAAGAGAAATGTCGGTACACATGTATCCCAAATATGGTTGTGCTGTCCATCGACATTTAATCCTGCTGTCGGTCCTAATGTAGAATCGGATGCCGGTGAGCCAGCATCACCAAGTACACCCGCCGTTCCGATTAAACAGATGATCGCTAATTCGCTTAGTCCCAGTTCCATTGCAATTGGAACAAAGATTGCTGCAATGATTGGAATTGTTGCAAATGAAGAACCAATTCCCATTGTGACGATTAAACCGACAATTAACATAATTAAAACTGCAATACTTACATTCCCGTTAAAAATATCCATTGCACCGGATACTAATAACTTAACATCTCCTGTCGCATTAATGACAGCAGAGAACCCGTTTGCTGAAATCATAACGAAACCGACAAACGCCATCATCCGCATTCCATCCGATAGGACTGCATCTGCTTCTTTTACTTTTAGCGTCCCTGTTATATACAAAATTATAATACCGGCAATTGATCCGACAATCATTGAATCCGTCATTACTTGTACTGCTATAGAAGTAACTAGTGCTACTGCAGCGAATATGATGTGCAGTTTATTTACTTCTTTATTTAAGTCATTCGTTGTTTCTAGTTCAACGTTTTCGTATTGTCTTGGTTTACGATAGGCGATAAAGGCACCTACAAGCCCTACAGCCATCCCTAACGCTACTATAGCCATCGCCTTTGGAACATCTCCCAAAGCAACGTCTAACCCCGCTAAGGCCATTTGATCGACTATAATCCCCTGATAGATCAAACCAAACCCTGCAGGAATGAACATATACGGCATTACTAACCCGAATGTTAAAATACATGCGATTAAACGGCGGTCAATTTGCAGCATGTTCATAATTTTAATCATCGGCGGTACGATTAAAGGAATAAATGCAATATGCACCGGAATCAGGTTTTGCGACATGATCGCCATTGCCAGCAGCACTAGGAAGATTAATGCTTTGGCAGCACCTTTCTTTTGAGTTTCGCCTTCATTCTGTACAATTTTTAAAATTGCTTTCACTAATACTTCAGGTATACCGGTACGTGAGATTGCAAGTGCAAATCCACCAAGCAGTGCATAGCTTAGCGCAATTGTTGCACCCCCGCCAAGACCGTCGACAAAGGCCTTGATTGTTTCTGTTATATTTAATCCGCCGGCAAGGCCACCAATAATCGCCCCGACCGTCAGAGATAAAACGACATTTATACGTAGTAGGCTTAAAATAAGCATAACCCCTACCGCTATTAAAACAGCATTCATGTTGTACACTTCACTTTCGTCTGCTAAATCACTAATGTGTTAAAGTTACAAGAAAAACGAACGCGAGTCAACGGATAAAGATAAAATAAAACCGTCAAATAAGAGAAAATTGACGGTTTGAAGTATTATAAAGCCTGTTTTATAATTTTTCTGTAATAATTGATGGTTAATGCTGCAAACACGATGTACATGACAATATATAAAGCCATTGTAACAAGAAGAGGCGTAGTCAATTCTGTGCCGAATAAAAACCAGCCGGATTTTACAGCAAAGTAGCTGTGGAGTAATCCGATAAGTAATGGTACACCAAAGTTAAATAACTGCTTCTTCATTATACCGCGCGTTAGTTCCTCTTCTGTAAAGCCAATCTTACGGAGAATCTTATAGGATTCCATTTCTTCATCCGCTTCAGACATTTGTTTAAAGTATAATATACTGCCCGTTGCCAGTAAAAAGGCTAAACCTAAAAACGCGGTTGTAAAAATTGTCGTTCCATATAGATTTAAATTATATTCAACCGTTGATCGCAGTGAGCTTAATTTATTTACCCCACGGTCTATTTCATCATCTTCAAACACTATGTTGGCACCTGTTTGTTTGTAGAGCTTTTCAGCAGCTTCATATGTTTCATCATTCGCATCAATCAGGTTAATGGATGTTTGCTCTTTTGTTAGATAGCCAATTTCATGCTCGTTGTTTAATTGCTGGATCTGGTTAAACAGATTATCTTCAACGATAACTACAAAACCGCCTCCTGTAATACGCCATGCCACAATCGAAGTATCGTTCACTTCCTTAACTTTTAGCGGAAACTGGTGCTCTTGATGCAGGAATATAAAGTCGTGTGGTGCTTCTAGCGGCAATATATTTGCCTGGAACCCGTTATAGCCTGCAATAATTGCCTCCCCCTCTGAAAGCATGACATCAGGATCGAGCTGATGGTAGTCCGAAAGCGGAATCATTAGGACATCCGCTAACGTATCACCTTGAAGCATTTCTACTATCTCACCAGAAAAAATTTCCGCCATATCAAATTGGGCGCTCGTTAACCTAAACTTATTTTCCTCAAATGCGATTCCTTCCCGCTCCAACGCTTCAATGAATGGCTCTCCACGGCCATCTACCATTATATAGTCTGCTGGCACAGAATTTTCTGCTGTACTGCCTGCTGAGTAGTAACTAATATAGGAAAGTGTCGTAATTGCAAGCGATACCGCCGTAATGACAGTAATGAGCGTCAGTGATTTAGCATTGCCCTTCATTCGGTGCATAATTGGTGTCAGCGCCAAAACATCGTTCAGATTTAAATGCCCTTTCTTTCTTAGGCGGAACATATTTAATATGAATGCAACCGAATAGCGGAAAACAAAGTAAGTCCCGCCAATTGTCGTTGCTAAAATAATAACCATGCTTAAAAATAGGTTTGTTGTTTGCCCTGAGAATAATAACGTACTTTTATAGTAGCCATAAATAATCAACGCTAAACCGATAGCCCCCATCACCATAGGTAATACACTAAAGCGTTTCACACGCTCGTCCGCCTGCTTGGAAGCGTTAAATAACGAGAGTAATGTAGTTCTGTGAACCATAAATGCCATTTGTGCTAAAAGAACTGCGAGCAAAATACCAAATACAATTAACGTATTCACAACCGCTACTTTGCTGATACTTAATGTTACGACCGCATCAAATTTTAGTAGCTTCAGTAAAATCATCGCAAACAGACGTGAACTTAAAAAACCGAGTAAAATTCCGATGCTTACCGCACCTATAAATAGCAGGATATTTTCAAAGGCAATCAGGCGTGTCACAAGCCCTTTTGTCATGCCGACCAATTGATACAATCCAATTTCCTTGCTGCGACGTTTAATAAATAAGTGATTGGCATACAACACAAAGAACAGGACGATAAAATACAGCATATACGATGCCGCTTCAAACCCGGAAGCTGCCGTTCCGCTCGCTTTCGTCGCTTCAATGATCGATTCATTGTACTGCAATGTCACAAATGAGAAAAATAGCGTCACACTGAAAATGAGTGCGAAAAAGTATAAGTAATAGTGACGCATATTTTTTAGCATGCTTTTAAATACAAGCTGACTAAGCTTCACTCTGCTCACCGCCTAAAACACTTTGCGTATTCAAAATTTGCTGGAAAAACTCTTTGCGTGACTTATCGCCCTTATACAGTTCCGTATAAATGTGGCCGTCTTTTAAAAACAGTACACGGGAACAGAAGCTGGCGGCAATGGCATCATGGGTAACCATCATGATCGTTGTATTTTTTGCTTTATTAATTTTTGCTAAATTATCGAGCAGTGCAGTAGCCGCTTTTGAATCAAGTGCCCCTGTTGGTTCATCTGCAAATACAAGGGATGGATTCGATATTAATGCTCTTGCTGCGGATGTACGCTGCTTTTGACCACCGGAAATTTCATTCGGGTATTTCGCTAAAATATCTGCTATCCCTAAAATCGATACAAGCTCCTTTAAACGTTGCTCTGCCGCTGCCTTTGGAATCGAACTTAGCGATAACGGCAGTAGAATGTTTTCCTTCACTGTCAAAGTGTCGAGTAAATTATAGTCCTGAAAAATAAAACCGAGCTCATCCCGGCGAAATTTTGCTAATGTACGTTCCTTCATCCCTTGAAGCTTTTGCCCATTAATCTCGACAAATCCGTCTGTCACTTGATCTATGGAACAAAGTACATTTAATAACGTAGTTTTTCCGGAACCTGAAGCACCCATAATGCCGACAAATTCACCCTTTTCCACTTCTAAATCAATGCCCTTTAATACTTCTTGCGCAAGCGATCGCTTACCATATGTTTTACGAACTTTACGTGCGATTAAAATGCTCATTGTTCTCCATCCTTTCTTGTTATTTTCATTCTACATGTTCCGGTCATGTGAATCGTTTGATTTACATGACAAAAACGCTCGGTAAGTGACAAGTTCGTCACATTCCAAGCGTTTTTTGGTAATCATTCATTTTTGGGAAAGCAATTTTCACAGTAGTACCTACCCCTTCTTTTGATTCGATTGCCAGAAGAATATGCAGTGATTCTGCCGCCTGTTTAGCGAGATACAGCCCCATTCCTGTTGCAGCACTCGTTTCACGTCCAATTGTCCCAGTATAGGATTTGCGGAATACACGAGGCAAATCTTCACTCTTTATACCGATTCCCTCATCTTGAATGATGAGAACAGCTTGCTCGTTCGTCATATGAGCGGTTATTCTAACTTCTCCCCCGACATCACTATACTTTACCGCATTCGATAAAATTTGCCGTACGATAAAACCTAGCCACTTTGTATCTGAGTGTACATTCAGATCGTCCACTTCCAGGTCGAAGGCAATTTTCTTTTCAAAACACCAGGTGCGCAGTGCTTTAATTTCTTGAATAAGTACATCTTTTACGTGTACTTTTTCAATTCGGTTATCAAGCTCGATCGTCATAAGACGTGTTGCATGAAGCTGCTGGTCTAATAATAAATAAAGACGCAGCCATTCATTTTCAATGCGTTCCTTTACTTCACTTTTCTCTACTTTTTCCAGCAACAGCTGCATTGCGGTTAATGGAGACTTCATTTCATGTACCCATGCTAAAAGCTCGTCCTGCCGTTCTAATACAATTTGCTTCTGTTCCTGTACTTTTGCATTCTTATTAGCCAACTGCTCTTTATAATCTTCATGAATAACATCAAAATAGTTCCCTTTAAACTTCACATACGGCTTCATCAATTTCCTGTCTTTCACATAACGTAAACTGAAATAACCGGCAACGAGTGTAAACCAAATGATGTTTAAATAGAGTAGCGAAACATCGTGGAAGCCTTTATCTAGAAATAGTATTAAATTCAATAGCAGCTGAAGGATGATGACAAACAGCATCATAGAAATATAATGTCTAATAAACAAGCGGATCATGCATCCACCGCCAAATAGCCAAGGCCTTTTTTCGTCATAATCACATTGATAAGACCAATATCCTCTAATCGTTGGCGTAAACGATTTACATTGACCGTTAATGTATTGTCATTTACGAAGCGTTCATCATCCCATAATTTACGCATTAGTTCATCACGGGAAACGATCTGCCCTTTCGCCTTTACGAGCACCTTTAAAATAAACAGCTCATTTTTCGTTAACTCTATCTGCTGATCTTTAAAATGAACAACTGCGCGGTCATAATGAATTTCAGCTCCATTCCATTTTTCAATATCACTTTGCTGTGCTTCCTGATAATTATAAGCGCGTCGGAGCAATGCTTGTACTTTTGCAATTAATACCTCCGTATGGAAAGGTTTTTGCACAAAGTCATCTGCTCCCATTTGCATCGCCATGATCATATCCATCGGGTGATCGCGTGAGGAAAGAAATAAAATAGGGACATTCGATATTGCCCTTATTTCACGACACCAATGGAAGCCATCAAATGCTGGCAGCTGAATATCAATAATAACAAGCTGAGGTTCTTCTTCTTTAAACGTCACCATTATATGTTGAAAGTCTTCTGGTCCGATTACTTGTATATCCCACTGTGCTAATCGTTCGCCTATCAGTTCAAAAATGGAGACATCATCTTCTATTAATAACACCTTCAAAGAACATCACTCCTTCTATTTACTCCCATTATACAAAAAACTAACAGTCCAACACTTCCAAACTTTGCTATAATCAATTCAATTACAGGAATTAGAGAAGAGGTGGGGAAAGAAAAATGGATTTACGCCAAATCGAATACTTTGTTGAAGTTGCCAAGCATTTAAGTTTTACGAAAGCAGCAGCTACTTTGCATGTGTCACAGCCATCAATTAGTAAAGCAATTCAAAACTTTGAGTCGGAACTGGGTGTCCCGTTATTTTACCGGTCATCTAAACAGCTTGAACTAACAGATGCCGGTCATGCCGTTCTTGTGAATTCAATGCAAGTACTTGAATCATTTCAAAATTTACGTTCCGAGTTAACTGACTTAATGCAATTAAAAAAGGGACAAATCCGTATCGGCATTCCACCAATCGTTGGGGCCGAGTTTTTTTCGAAATTAATCAGCTATTATAAAGAGCTTAATCCATATATCGAAATTTTATTAACGGAAGTCGGAACGAAGCGCATACGCCACGAAATTGAAGCAGGCGAACTGGATGTTGGGTTAGTATGCAGTGTAACTTCCTCGAATGAATCTTTGGAAACAATACGATTTTTAAAAGACCCTTTAGTGTTAATCGTACATGAAAGCCATCCATTGGCAAAGAAGGAGTCGATCCAGCTAAGTGACTTAGCGATTGAAACTTTTATTATTTATCGGAAAGACTTTATTTTATATGATCGCATTATCGAGGAATGTTCCAAACACGGGTTTTTCCCTACGATTGCCTGTGAAACGACCCAGAAAGATTTATTTATCGAAATGGTTCAGGCAAAATTGGGGATTGCACTGCTTCCGGAAAAGCTTGCCGAGAAAATTCCTTACACTTCGATTAAATGCATCCCTTTTCAGGAAGAAGCCATTTATCTTGAACTGGGGGTTACGTGGAAGAAAAATAAATACTTGTCTTTTGCAGTACGGGAATTTATTAAACTTGCCCGTGAATTTGTTTCCCAATAAATAAGTTGCCTAGAAAATTTGAATCTCTAGGCAACCATTTATAATTTATTTGCATACTCATTTAACTGCTCAGACATTGTTTGAATTTCATTCACAAAGTCGGAAACTTGTTGAATAGATTCGCTTTGTGATGTTCCAATAGTGGAGATTTGAGCAATTGAGTTCGTAATGTTTTGTGTAGCCTCACTAATTTGGGCCATCGTTTCTCTAATTTCCTGTGTTGATTCAACTGTTTCTTTCGAAAATCTACGGATCTCCGCCGCTACGACTTCAAATCCTTTCCCTTTTTCACCTGCACGGGCAGCTTCGATTGCCGCATTTAATCCTAACAAATTGGTTTGGTCCGCCATACGTTTCAACAACGTTAAAATGTCGGAAGTCTGTTGAACATTCATTTCAGCCTGCTTTGATTGTTTTAATAACTCATCTGCCGATTCTTTCAACTTTGTAGAACCACCTGCAATACTGCCAATCTGCTTGTTCGCATGTGATAGAGAACCAATTATTGCTTGGGAAATTTCTATTAACTCCGAGTGCTTTCTCAATTGAACAGCAATTCCTCCGACTGTTTTACCTGTTTTATCAAATAATGGAGTCGCTGTACCGATAAATTCAAAACCATAATAATCGGCTGGTACAATGGCCTCTAAACGGCGGTTTTTATTTAATGCCATCTTTAATGGCTCTTCCGGATTTAATTGTTGCCCAACACGTATTTTCAGGTCTAAATCTTCAGCAGGGAAATAGGCTACAAACTTTTCTAAATCACATATTGCAATTGATAAGTCTGCTGGAATTGCTTCTTTCACGATCGTTATCATGGAAATTAGCGCATCTAAAGATTCTATTTTATTAAGCATGTTAAACTCTCTTCTTTCCTGTTGCTATTACTATTTCGTTACTATTATACCATTTTTACACTTAATTGATTAAATTTCCATTAATTTTAGATACTTAAACGAAAAAGACTACTATTTCAGAAGAAATAGTAGTAGCTTAGTAAATCTTATGCGTTTACTTTTTGTTTTGCTTTCGCTTCAATACGCTTTTTGTGTAAAATCGGCTCTGTGTAACCATTTGGTTGATCATAGCCTTTAAATATAAGCTCACTTGCTGCTTGGAAAGCTACAGAATCCTCGTAGTTTGCTGACATTGGTAAATATTCGGGATCGTCTGCATTTTGCTCATCTACAATTTTTGCCATACGTTTCAATGATTCCTCTACTTGTTCTTTCGTACAAATACCGTGATGCAGCCAGTTTGCAACATGCTGACTTGAAATACGCAACGTTGCGCGGTCTTCCATTAAGCCGATATTATTAATATCCGGCACTTTTGAACAGCCCACACCATGTTCCACCCAACGGACTACGTAGCCAAGGATTCCTTGTGCATTATTATCAAGCTCATGTTGAATTTCTTCACGTGTCCAATCTGTATTTGCCGCTACTGGGATTTCCAAAATCGCATCTTGTAAATCTTCCGATGACACAATACCTTTTTGAACGTCTTTTACATTTACTTCATGATAATGTGTTGCATGTAATGTTGCGGCTGTCGGCGATGGTACCCAAGCAGTATTTGCCCCTGCTTTTGGATGATTGATTTTTTGCTCAATCATATCTGCCATTAAGTCCGGCATAGCCCACATCCCTTTTCCAATTTGTGCACGGCCTTGCAAGCCTGCATTTAACCCAACGATGACATTGGATCTTTCATAAGATGTGAGCCATGTTGATGTTTTCATTTCGCCTTTGCGAATCATTGGGCCCGCTTCCATTGATGTATGGATTTCATCTCCTGTACGATCCAGGAATCCTGTATTAATAAAGACAATACGATTCTTCACTTCACGTATACATGCTTTTAAGTTAAGTGATGTACGTCGTTCCTCATCCATAACACCAATCTTTAACGTGAATCGTTCCAATCCGATTAAATCTTCTACACGCTCAAATAGTTTATTTGCAAACGCTACTTCCTTTGAGCCGTGCATTTTTGGTTTTACAATATAGATAGAGCCTTTTTGCGAATTTTTATACGAACCATTGCCAATTACTTCATGCTTCGCTATTAAGCTCGTTACGACACCATCCATAATTCCTTCAGGCACTTCGCTGCCATCTTGATCTAAAATAGCCGGATTTGTCATTAAATGACCTACATTGCGAATAAACATTAAAGAACGGCCATTTAATGTTACCGTATCACCATTAACTCCCGTATATACACGGTCAGGATTTAATGTACGTGTTACCGTTTTCGATCCTTTTGTAAAAGTTGCCGTTAAGTCGCCTTTCATTAGCCCTAACCAGTTTGCATAAACTTCCACTTTATCTTCTGCATCTACTGCTGCTACCGAGTCCTCGCAGTCCATAATTGTCGTAATAGCAGACTCTAAATAAATATCTTTTACTCCAGCTGAATCATCTTTTCCAATTGGGTGATTTCTGTCAATTTGAATTTCAATGTGCAAATCATTATTTTTCAGTAAAATCGCAGTCGGCTGTTCTGTTGTTCCTTGGTAGGCTACTAACTTTTCCGGCTCTGCCAATGTCGTCGTTTCACCATTTACGAGCGTAATTACTAATTTACTTTCTGCAATTTTATAAGTTATTGCATCTTTATGTGAAGCTGCTTTTAAAGGAGCGGCTTGATCTAAAAACTTTTTCGCATAATCGATTACTTTGTTTCCACGAATCGGATTATAACCCTTGCCTGCTTCAGTACCGTCTTCGTCACTGATGACATCTGTACCGTATAGTGCATCATAGAAACTTCCCCAACGTGCATTTGCTGCATTAATTGCATAGCGTGCATTGCTGACAGGTACTACTAATTGCGGACCTGCCTGATATGCAATTTCTGCATCTACGTTTTCTGTTTCCACTTGGAAGTCTTCTGCTTTTGGTTCTACATAACCGATTTCTTCTAAAAACGCCTTATAGTCGGCAAATTGAAAATTCCCCTTATTTCCTTTATGCCACTCATTAATTTGTACTTGCAATGCATCACGTTGAGCAAGCAATGCTTTATTTTCAGGTGCCAACTCATGAACCAGCTTATCGAAACCATCCCAAAATGCCGTTTGCTCTACTCCACTGTTTGGTAATACTTGCTCATTAATAAACTGAAATAATACTTCTGCTACTTGTAAGTTCCCCACTTGCACGTAATTTGTCACCATTAAATCCCCCTTTTAAATGAACGTTTCTAATAATGAATTAGAATCCCCTGTTCTTACGTTTCATTATACAAGAGTCATTATATATAAATGAAATACATATATTGAATAAACATTATGCATTTACGTTATAAAGGGCACAAAAAAAAACATCTTGCAAGCGTCCCTGCAAGATGTTTTTGAAAATTAGCAATAAGCTAAAATTATTTTTGGATAGATGCTACTACGCCAGCGCCTACAGTACGGCCACCTTCGCGGATAGAGAATTTAGTACCTTCTTCTAAAGCGATTGGAGCGATTAATTCAACAGTCATTTCGATGTTGTCGCCAGGCATTACCATTTCTACGCCTTCTGGTAACATGCAGATACCAGTTACGTCAGTTGTACGGAAGTAGAACTGAGGACGGTAGTTAGAGAAGAATGGAGTATGACGTCCACCCTCTTCTTTTGATAATACATAAACTTCAGCTTTGAAGTTAGTGTGTGGAGTGATTGAACCTGGTTTAGCTAATACTTGACCACGTTGGATATCTTCACGAGCAATACCACGTAATAAAGCACCGATGTTGTCACCAGCTTCAGCGTAATCTAATAATTTACGGAACATTTCTACACCAGTTACAGTTGTAGTTTTAGCTTCTTCTTCGATACCGATAACTTCTACAACGTCACCAACTTTAACTTGACCACGTTCAACACGGCCAGTTGCTACTGTACCACGACCAGTGATAGAGAATACGTCCTCTACTGGCATCATGAATGGTTTGTCAGTTTGACGTTCTGGAGTTGGGATGTAAGAATCTACAGCGTCCATTAATTCAACGATTTTTTCTTCCCATTCTGCTTCGCCTTCTAAAGCTTTTAATGCAGAACCTTTGATTACTGGAACATCGTCGCCTGGGAAGTCATATTCAGATAGTAAGTCACGGATTTCCATTTCTACTAACTCTAATAATTCTTCGTCGTCAACCATATCACATTTGTTCATGAATACTACTAAGTAAGGAACACCTACTTGTTTAGAAAGTAAGATGTGCTCACGAGTTTGTGGCATTGGGCCGTCAGCAGCAGATACTACTAAGATACCGCCGTCCATTTGTGCAGCACCAGTGATCATGTTTTTAACATAGTCAGCGTGACCTGGGCAGTCAACGTGTGCATAGTGACGAGTTGCAGTTTCATACTCTACGTGAGAAGTATTGATTGTGATACCGCGCTCTTTTTCTTCTGGAGCGTTGTCGATGTCAGCGTAAGATTTAGCTGCACCACCCATTTTTTTAGAAAGAACTGTTGCGATAGCAGCAGTTAAAGTTGTTTTACCATGGTCAACGTGTCCGATTGTACCAACGTTAGCATGCGTTTTTGAACGGTCAAATTTTTCTTTAGCCATTAGAAAATGCCTCCTCAGAGATATGTTTTATTTTTTTAAAAAAATTATTTATTCTAAGATGCCGACTATAAACGGGCCCCATCTATAGTCAGTCAATCATAGCTTACAAATTATTTATACTTGATGCAAGGTGAAATTTCAATTATTCACCTTTATTTTTTTTGATGATATCTTCTGCAATTGATTTTGGTACTTCTTCATAGTGATCGAACGTCATTGAGAATACACCGCGACCTTGAGTTGCAGAACGTAAAGTTGTAGCATATCCGAACATTTCAGATAGTGGAACCATAGCACGTACTACTTGAGAGTTACCACGAGCTTCCATACCCTCTACGCGACCGCGACGAGCAGTAATGTTACCCATAATATCACCAAGGTACTCTTCTGGAATTACAACTTCTACTTTCATCATTGGCTCTAAGATAACTGGGTTACATTTTTTAGCTGCTTCTTTTAAAGCCATAGATGCAGCGATTTTGAACGCCATTTCACTTGAGTCAACGTCATGGTAAGAACCGAATACTAATTTCGCTTTAATGTCGATTAGTGGGTAACCAGCAACAACACCGCGGTCAAGAGAGTCACGTAGACCCGCTTCTACTGCAGGGATGTATTCACGAGGTACAACACCACCAACGATAGCGTTTTCGAATTCGAAACCTTTACCCTCTTCGTTTGGAGAGAACTCGATCGTTACGTCACCGTATTGACCGCGACCACCAGATTGACGAGAGAATTTACCTTGAACTTTAGCTTCGCTACGGAATGTTTCACGGTAAGATACCATTGGAGCACCCACGTTAGCTTCAACTTTAAATTCACGTTTCATACGGTCAACTAAGATATCAAGGTGAAGTTCACCCATACCAGAGATGATTGTTTGACCTGTTTCAGTGTCTGTATGTGCACGGAATGTTGGATCTTCTTCTTGTAGTTTTTGTAAAGCTTGACCCATTTTATCTTGGTCAGCTTTAGATTTTGGTTCTACAGAAAGAGAGATTACTGGCTCTGGGAAGTCCATTGACTCTAAGATAACAAGGTTTTTCTCGTCACATAGAGTATCACCTGTTGTAGTATCTTTAAGACCTACAGCAGCAGCGATATCACCAGAGTATACTTTTGCGATCTCTTCACGAGAGTTAGCGTGCATTTGTAGGATACGTCCTACACGCTCACGTTTACCTTTAGAAGAGTTTTGTACGTAAGAACCTGCTTCTAATGTACCTGAGTACACACGGAAGAATGTTAACTTACCTACGAATGGGTCTGTCATTACTTTGAATGCAAGAGCTGAGAACGGCTCTTCATCAGAAGAATGGCGGATGATTTCTTCTTCACCGTCAACGTCAGTACCTTTAATAGCTTCTACGTCTGTAGGAGCTGGAAGGTAATCAACAGCAGCATCTAACATTTTACGAACACCTTTGTGTTTGAATGCTGTACCACAAAGTACTGGGTAGAATTCTACCGCGATAGTAGCTTTACGGATTGCTGCTTTTAATTCTTCTTTAGTAATTTCTTCGCCTTCTAAGTATTTCTCCATAAGTTCTTCATCAACACTTGCAACAGCGTCGATTAATTTCTCACGGTACTCTTCAGCTTGATCCATGAATTCTGCAGGGATTTCACCTACAGTTACATCTGTACCTTCATCGTTACCGTAGAAAGTAGCGTTCATTTCGATTAAATCGATAATTCCGCGGAACTCGTCTTCAGCACCGATTGGTAATTGGATTGGGTGAGCATTAGCTTGTAAACGCTCGTGTAATGTACCTACAGAATATAGGAAGTCAGCTCCCATTTTATCCATCTTGTTGATGAATACGATACGAGGAACTCCATAAGTTGTAGCTTGACGCCATACTGTTTCAGTTTGAGGCTCAACACCTGATTGAGCATCTAATACTGTTACAGCACCATCAAGTACGCGTAAAGAACGTTCAACTTCAACAGTGAAGTCTACGTGTCCTGGAGTATCGATGATGTTGATACGGTGACCGTTCCATTGAGCTGTTGTTGCAGCAGAAGTAATCGTGATACCACGCTCTTGTTCTTGCTCCATCCAGTCCATTTGAGAACCGCCATCATGAGTTTCACCGATTTTGTGAATCTTACCAGTGTAATAAAGGATACGCTCAGTAGTTGTTGTTTTACCAGCATCAATGTGAGCCATGATCCCAATATTACGTGTATTCTCTAGAGAGAATTCGCGTTTCATAGGAAATTTCTCCTTCCATATTGGGTTAACTGTATAGATGGTAAAAATCTTAGCCCCAGCAATGCTAGAGCAAAGATCAAATTACCAACGGTAGTGAGCGAATGCTTTGTTCGCTTCTGCCATTTTGTGCATATCTTCACGTTTCTTAACTGAAGCACCTGTGTTGTTAGATGCATCTAAGATTTCGTTAGCTAAGCGCTCTTCCATCGTTTTTTCTCCACGAAGACGAGCGTAGTTTACTAAATAACGTAAACCTAAAGTTGTACGACGTTCTGGACGAACTTCTACAGGTACTTGGTAGTTAGAACCACCAACACGACGAGCACGTACTTCTAGTACAGGCATTACGTTGTTTAAAGCAGCTTCAAATACTTCTAAAGCATTTTGACCCGAACGCTCTTGAACTAATTCGAAAGCTCCGTATAAAATCTTTTGAGAAGTACCTCTTTTACCATCAATCATCATTTTGTTGATTAAACGAGTTACTAGTTTTGAATTATAAAGTGGATCTGGTAACACGTCACGTTTGGAAACAGGACCTTTACGAGGCATGTGTTTTCCTCCTTTCAAATCGTTGTATATTTAAACTTAAATTATTTTTTTTCTTTAGGGCGTTTAGTACCATATTTAGAACGAGATTGTAAACGACCGTTAACACCAGCTGTATCAAGTGCACCACGAACGATGTGGTAACGTACTCCAGCTAAGTCTTTTACGCGTCCGCCACGGATAAGAACTACACTGTGTTCTTGTAAGTTGTGACCTTCACCTGGGATATACGCAGTAACCTCAAGTTGGTTAGTTAAGCGTACACGAGCGTATTTACGTAAAGCCGAGTTCGGTTTACGTGGTGTCATTGTACCTACACGAGTACAAACTCCGCGTTTTTGAGGAGACTTAACGTCAGTTAAAGATTTTTTAAATGAGTTATATCCTTTGTTTAACGCTGGAGATTTTGATTTCGTGCTTTTAGATTGACGAGGCTTACGTACTAATTGGTTAATTGTAGGCATCGATTTGTCCTCCCTTCATTTTTTCCTTGTTTCAATACCACACATCCAGGTGGTTCATTTTTTGGGTAAAAACAAAGTCTTTGTGTACTTTACACAAAAACTACATCGCAGTAATCGCAACAACTGCAGCTCCAACATGAATGCCGCAAGCTTTACCAAGTTCTTTCTTTGAATCGACGTAATTGACTGGTACACCGATTTCTTTCGCGAGAAGAATGGCCGGATCGGTTACCCATTTGTCTGCATCGATTGCGACAAAAAGAGCTGTTACTTGTCCAGCATACATTGCTTTCACTGCTTGCTTTATACCTATGATTGTTTTACTGGCCTGTTTTACTTGATCGTAAGACATTTTCATATCCTCCTAAGTACAGACAGTTAACTATCAACCTTCAATATATTATCATTCCAAACTTACACTGTCAACAGATTTCTTATGAAAGTATGTTGATTAATATTTATTCCAAGGAAATTTCCAAGAAAATCTCCCGTCAGAGAATGGTCTCTGACGGGATCTCTTCATTATATAACTGCTATTCAGCTGTAATTACTTCTGCTGATTCTTCTTGCTCCATACGGATTTGACGGTAACGTTGCATACCAGTACCAGCCGGAACTAGTTTACCGATAATTACGTTTTCCTTCAGACCTAGAAGCTCATCACGTTTACCTTTAATTGCAGCATCCGTTAACACACGTGTTGTTTCTTGGAATGATGCAGCTGATAAGAATGATTCTGTTTCAAGAGAAGCTTTTGTAATACCTAAAATGACAGGACGGCAAGTTGCTGGTGTTTTACCGCTAAGTACGGCTTCAGCATTCGCCTCAGAGAATTGGTGAATATCAAGAAGTGAACCTGGTAATAACTCAGTGTCACCTGCTTCAATCACACGCACTTTACGAAGCATTTGGCGAACCATTACTTCGATGTGTTTGTCTCCGATTTCTACCCCTTGCATACGGTATACTTTCTGTACTTCTTTTAATAAATATTCTTGAACTGTCGATACATCTTTAACTTTTAATAATTGCTTCGGATCGATAGAACCTTCAGACAATGTTTGACCCGCTATAATTGTGTCGCCTTCTGCTACTTTTAGACGCGCGTTATAAGGTGCTTGGTATTTACGTGTTTCCACATCACCCTGGATTGTTACTTCTTTAAGACCTTCACGAATTTCTTCAATTTCTACTACTGTACCAGTAATTTCAGAAATGACTGCTTGACCTTTAGGGTTACGCGCCTCGAAAATTTCCTGGATACGTGGAAGACCTTGTGTAATATCGTTTCCGGCTACCCCACCAGTATGGAATGTACGCATCGTTAACTGTGTACCTGGTTCACCGATAGATTGTGCAGCAATAATACCAACTGCTTCACCAACTTCTACCCCTTCACCAGTAGCTAAGTTCATACCGTAACATTTTTTACATACACCGTGTTTTGTATTACATGTAAATGCAGAACGGATTGTAATTTCTTTGATATTTGCATCATCGATTACGCGAGCAATATCTTGTGTAATTAAACCATCACGCTCTACGATAACCGCTCCTGTTTCTGGATGGCGAACTGTTTTCTTCACGTAACGACCAACAATACGTTCGTCTAACGCTTCAATCAATTCGTTTCCTTCCATTAATGAACCGATTAATAAACCGCGGTCAGTACCACAGTCGTCTTCACGAACGATAACATCTTGTGCTACGTCAACTAAACGACGAGTTAAGTAACCTGAGTCGGCAGTTTTTAGTGCTGTATCGGCAAGACCTTTACGCGCACCGTGTGTAGAGATGAAGTACTCTAATACTGTTAAACCTTCACGGAATGAAGACTTGATTGGTAACTCGATGATACGACCAGCCGGGTTGGCCATCAGACCACGCATACCAGCTAACTGTGTAAAGTTTGATGCGTTACCACGGGCACCAGAGTCAGACATCATGAAGATCGGGTTAGTTTTTTGTAAAGATTTCATCAGCTTGCCTTGAATTTCATCTTTCGCAGCTGTCCATACGTTAATAACTCGGTTATAACGCTCTTCCTCAGTAATTAAACCACGGCGGAACTGGATCATTACTTTATCTACTTTGCTTTGGGCTTCCTCAAGGATTACGCCTTTATCCGGTAATACGACGATGTCAGATACACCTACTGTAATACCTGCACGAGTAGAATATTTGAAACCTAAGTTTTTCATGCGGTCAAGCATCTTAGAAGTTTCTGTAATGTGGAACTCTTTAAATACTTCAGCAATTACATTCCCTAAGAATTTTTTACGGAAAGGATCTACTACAGGCATATTTGTGAAGTGCTTCGCTAACATAGCACGGCGTTGTGCTTCAATTTTTTCTGATTCAGATAAATCAGCATAGCCTTCTGTTGCTTCGATTTCTTTCAGTAACTCTTCGTCAATTGTTAAGTTCACGAAGTATTTTTCAGGTGTTTTTTGCTCTAAGTTGACTGAAGTAGGCTCATTAATATAAGGGAATGAGCGTGGTAAAATTTCATTGAAGATTACTTTACCTACAGTCGATAATAAGAACATTTTATTTTGTTCTTCTGTAAATGTCGGGTTATTTAATGAACTTGCTTTAATCGCAATACGAGAGTGTAAATGTACATGACCGTTTTGGTAGGCGATTAACACTTCGTTTGAATCATTAAATATTGCTCCTTCACCACGAGCACCTTCACGCTCAAGTGTTAAGTAATAGTTACCTAATACCATATCCTGAGATGGAGTTACTACCGGTTTCCCGTCTTTCGGGTTAAGGATGTTTTGCGCTGCTAACATAAGTAAACGGGCTTCTGCTTGTGCTTCAGCTGATAAGGGAACGTGAACCGCCATTTGGTCACCATCGAAGTCAGCGTTATAAGCTGTACATACTAATGGGTGAAGACGGATTGCACGGCCTTCTACTAGTGTAGGCTCGAATGCTTGGATACCAAGACGGTGTAATGTCGGTGCACGGTTAAGTAATACCGGATGCTCACGAATTACATCTTCTAATACGTCCCAAACCTCATTGTGTAAACGCTCAATTTTACGTTTTGCACTCTTAATGTTATGGGCAAGGCCACGCTCTACTAACTCTTTCATTACGAAAGGTTTGAATAGTTCGATTGCCATTTCTTTTGGAAGACCACATTGGTACATTTTTAAGTTAGGACCTACTACGATAACCGAACGACCAGAGTAGTCTACACGTTTACCAAGTAAGTTTTGACGGAAACGACCTTGTTTCCCTTTCAGCATATGTGAAAGTGATTTTAAAGGACGGTTACCAGGACCTGTTACAGGACGACCGCGACGACCATTATCGATTAATGCGTCAACCGCTTCTTGTAACATACGTTTCTCGTTTTGAACGATAATGCTTGGTGCACCAAGGTCAAGTAAACGTTTTAAACGGTTGTTACGGTTAATAACACGACGGTAAAGGTCATTTAAGTCAGATGTAGCAAAACGTCCACCATCTAATTGCACCATCGGACGAAGCTCTGGTGGAATTACCGGTAGTACATCTAAAATCATCCACTCTGGTTTGTTGCCTGAGTTACGGAATGACTCTACTACTTCTAAACGTTTAATCGCACGTGTACGGCGTTGGCCTTGTGCAGATTTTAACTCTTCTTTTAAAACTTGTGTTTCATCTTCTAAGTCAATTTTTTCTAAAAGACGTTTAATCGCTTCAGCACCCATTGCTGCTTCGAATTCACTGCCATACTTTTCACGGTATGCACGGTATTCTTTTTCAGAAAGTAAGTCTTTATAGCCTAAAGACGTTTGACCTGGCTCGATTACTACATATGAAGCAAAGTAAATTACTTCTTCCAATGCACGTGGAGACATATCTAAAATAAGACCCATACGGCTTGGAATACCTTTGAAGTACCAAATATGTGATACAGGTGCTGCTAGTTCGATATGTCCTTGGCGTTCACGGCGAACTTTCGAACGCGTTACTTCTACGCCACAGCGGTCACAAACGACACCTTTATAACGTACGCGCTTATATTTACCACAGTGACATTCCCAGTCTTTAGTTGGTCCAAAAATACGTTCACAGAATAGACCATCTTTTTCTGGTTTTAATGTACGGTAGTTAATTGTTTCTGGTTTTTTTACTTCTCCGTATGACCAAGAACGGATCTTGTCAGGTGAAGCTAAACCAATTTTCATATATTCAAATTCATTAACATCGATCAAGGAGCCTACCTCCCTTTAGTTATAAGTCGTAAATGACTTTTAATGTAGCTCTACACTTACAAAATTTCATATTAGGCCATAATGAAACTTGCATCTAAAATATAAGAAAAATCGGGCAGGGCATATACCTGCCCGATTCAATTGAAGTTATTCAAATGATTCTACTGGGTCTTCTTCTTTATCATTAGATCGTTCGACAGGTGCAGCTACTTCATCTTCATCGTCAAGGTCGCGTAATTCCACTTCCTCGTCATTGATTGTAAGCATCTTCACATCCATACCTAATGATTGAAGTTCTTTAATTAATACTTTAAATGATTCTGGAACACCTGGTTCTGGAACACTTTCACCTTTTACGATTGCTTCGTATGTTTTCACACGACCTACAACGTCATCCGATTTTACAGTTAAAATCTCTTGTAACGTGTATGCTGCACCGTATGCTTCAAGTGCCCAAACCTCCATCTCACCAAAGCGCTGACCACCGAATTGTGCTTTACCACCAAGCGGCTGTTGCGTTACTAATGAGTAAGGTCCAGTTGAACGTGCATGAAGTTTATCGTCAACCATGTGCGCTAGTTTGATCATGTACATGATACCAACAGAAACACGGCTATCGAATGGCTCACCTGAACGTCCATCATAAAGAATTGTTTTACCATCACGGTTCATACCAGCTTCTTCCATCGTTTCCCAAACATCGGCTTCGTTGGCACCATCGAATACTGGTGAAGCCATATGAATACCTAAGTAGCGTGAAGCCATACCTAGGTGTAGCTCAAGAACTTGTCCGATGTTCATACGTGAAGGTACCCCTAGTGGGTTAAGCATGATATCAACTGGAGTTCCGTCCGGCATGAACGGCATATCCTCTTCCGGTAAGATACGAGAAATTACACCTTTGTTACCGTGACGTCCGGCCATTTTGTCACCAACGCGGATTTTACGTTTTTGAACAATATAAGCACGAACTAATTGGTTTACACCTGGTGGTAATTCATCGCCGTCTTCACGGTTGAATACTTTTACATCTAAAATGATACCGCCAGCTCCGTGTGGTACACGTAGAGACGTATCACGTACTTCACGCGCTTTTTCACCAAAGATAGCATGTAATAAACGCTCTTCCGCAGTTAACTCTGTAACTCCTTTAGGCGTAACTTTACCTACTAGAATGTCACCATCGCGAACTTCTGCACCAATACGGATAATTCCGCGGTCGTCCAAGTTACGAAGTGCATCTTCACCCACGTTTGGAATATCACGTGTGATTTCTTCAGGTCCAAGCTTTGTATCACGAGACTCTGATTCATATTCTTCAATATGAACAGAAGTATATACATCGTCTTTAACAAGGCGTTCGCTCATAATTACAGCATCCTCGTAGTTGAAGCCGTCCCATGTCATGAACGCAACAAGTACGTTTTGACCAAGTGCTAATTCGCCTTTTTCCATAGATGGACCATCAGCTAAAATATCACGAGGTTTTACACGGTCGCCAACTTTTACGATTGGACGTTGGTTATAAGAAGTACCTTGGTTAGAACGAATGAATTTTTGTAATTTATATTTTGTTAAATCGCCTTTAACTTCTTTGCCATCTACTACTTCAATACGACGTACGTGAATTGAACGCGCTTCTACATGTTCAACAATACCATCGAATTTGGCAACTACAGCAGCACCAGAATCACGTGCATCTACGTGCTCCATACCCGTACCAACGAATGGTGCGTTTGGATATAGTAATGGAACAGCTTGACGTTGCATGTTCGCTCCCATTAACGCACGGTTTGAGTCGTCGTTTTCTAAGAACGGAATACATGCTGTCGCAGCAGATACTACTTGTTTAGGCGATACATCCATGTAGTCGATGCGGTCTTTAGAGAATACAGTGTTGTCACCACGGAAACGTCCAACAACTTCTTCATTCGCAAAAGTACCGTCTTCATTTAGGATTGAGTTCGCTTGTGCTACTACATAGTTATCTTCTTCGTCAGCAGTTAAGTAATGGATTTCACTCGTTACAGCACCTGTTTCTGGATCAACACGGCGGTAAGGAGTTTCAATAAAGCCAAACTTGTTTACTTTTGCGAAAGAAGATAATGAGTTAATAAGACCGATGTTTGGTCCCTCAGGCGTCTCGATCGGACACATACGACCATAGTGAGAGTAGTGAACGTCACGTACTTCCATACCAGCACGCTCACGTGTTAAACCACCAGGCCCTAATGCAGACAGACGACGCTTATGCGTTAATTCTGCTAACGGGTTTGTTTGGTCCATGAATTGAGACAATTGAGAGCTACCAAAGAACTCTTTAATTGAAGCGATAACAGGACGGATATTGATTAATTGCTGTGGTACGATTGCTGCTGTGTCGTTAATTGACATAC
Organism: Solibacillus sp. FSL K6-1781; assembly: GCF_038630735.1. GTDB lineage: Bacteria > Bacillota > Bacilli > Bacillales_A > Planococcaceae > Solibacillus > Solibacillus silvestris. Next base: position 4,034,201 of record NZ_CP152038.1, read on the forward strand.
GCTCACGTACTACACGCTCCATACGAGATAAACCGATACGGAACTGATTTTGTAGTAATTCGCCAACAGAACGTAAACGACGGTTACCTAAATGGTCAATATCATCTGTGTTACCAACGTCATATAATAAGTTGAAGAAGTATGATACTGATGCCAATACATCGGCTGGAGTAATATTTTTCACTTCTTCATCTACATAGGCGTTTGAAATAACATTAATTTCTTTTTGCGCTTCATCATTTGGTGCAAAGATTTTAACCGACTGAATTGTAATATCATCTTCCAATACACCACCAACTTGGTTTAATGTACGGAAACCGACACCACTTTCTAAATATGGAATTAACTTATCCAGATTACGGCGGTCTAATAATGTACCTGCTTCTACGATAATTTCCCCTGTATCAGGATCCACTAACGTTTCTGCAATCGTTTGGTTGAATAAACGATTTTTGATATGAAGCTTTTTGTTCATTTTGTAACGACCAACATTCGCTAAATCATAGCGTTTTGCATCGAAGAAGCGAGAATATAATAAGTTCTTCGCAGATTCAACTGTTGGTGGTTCACCTGGACGTAAGCGTTCATAGATTTCAAGAAGGGCCTTTTCAGTACCTTCCGTGTTATCTTTTTCTAACGTATTACGTAAATATTCATTGTCGCCAATGATATCTAAAATTTCTTGATCCGAGCCAAAACCTAATGCACGTAAAAGTACCGTTACTGGTAATTTACGTGTACGATCGATACGTACATAAACAACGTCTTTAGCATCTGTTTCATATTCAAGCCATGCACCACGGTTTGGAATAACCGTTGCACCAAAGCCTTTTTTACCGTTTTTATCCGTTTTTTCGTGGAAGTATACACTTGGAGAACGAACTAACTGTGAAACAATTACACGCTCAGCACCGTTAATAATAAACGTACCTGTTTCCGTCATTAATGGGAAATCACCCATAAAGACGTCTTGCTCTTTCACTTCGTTTGTTTCTTTGTTGTGCAAACGTACTTTTACACGTAATGGTGCAGCATAAGTAACGTCACGCTCTTTACATTCATCCACATCATACTTAGGTTCTCCTAAAGTATAGTCGACGAATTCTAATGAAAGATTACCTGTAAAATCTTCGATTGGAGAAATGTCGTGGAACATCTCGCGCAACCCTTCTTCAAGGAACCACTCATAAGATGCTGTTTGGATTTCGATTAGATTCGGAAGTTCCAGCACCTCACTAATACGCGCAAAGCTTCTACGCTGGCGGTGTTGTCCGTACTGAACTAGTTGACCTGTCAACTCATTCACCCCTCAATAAAGCGATAATAGGTCTTTGCAAAAACATACAAATAGTGTATGATTTCGAAAGACAAAAAGAAAACGAGACTTTTTTTAAACCTCATTTTCGGTTAAACTTAACTTATTCTTAGCAGTATACCCGTAACTTTGAATATTTAATGCAAAAGGGCATACTACCTCAAAATAATAATTTTGCATTTTATTATGTTATCATATTCGATTTGTCAAGTCAATATTGGAAACTAATCTTACTTATTTTTTTGCACGAATAATCCAATATCCTTTTTTCTTCTCAACGACATCTACTTCTGAAAACATTTCTTCTAAATGACTCATAGTTGATGGAGCGCCTTGCTTCTTCTGAATAACAATCCACAGCTCACCATTTTCCTCCAACAATTCATATGCACCGTCATAAAACTTAAAGATCGTTTCTTTACCGGCACGAATCGGAGGATTTGTTAATACAGCAGCTACTTTCGTCCCAGGTTCTACAGCCGCTAATCCATCGCTTTCAAAAATACGTACATTTTGAACCCCGTTAAGCTGGGCATTTTTTTGAGACAAACTAACCGCTCGTGAATTTATATCCATCATGTAAATTTCACGATCAGGGTTGTTTTTTGCAATCGATAATCCGATTGGTCCATAGCCACAACCTACATCAAGCAAAACACCATCAATTTTAGGCATTTCAAACACATCGATTAGTACACGGGAACCAAAATCTACTTCGCTTTTACTGAATACACCCGTATCCGTTTCAAACGTAAATGTATTGCCTAATAAAGTGAATTTCCATTGGCGTGGTTTACTCTCAGTTTGAGGCTTATTTGAATAATAATGTTCAGACATGCAACACGCCTCCTTAGAAAAAATACATTTTGCGCTAATTTGTGCAAAATGATGTCTTTTCATGTGGGTTACTATAAAAATCAATATTTTCATATCCACAAAAGTTAATAAAGAAAAGCCCGCCGCAAAATTGTGACGAGCTTTCCTTATTAAACTAAGCTCATAGCTTAGCAATTAAAGTTAAACTAAAATTATTTAACTTCTACTGAAGCGCCAACTTCTTCAAGTTTAGCTTTGATAGCTTCAGCTTCGTCTTTAGAAACGCCTTCTTTAAGAGCTTTAGGAGCGTTATCAACAACTTCTTTAGCTTCTTTTAAGCCTAAACCAGTGATTTCACGAACCACTTTGATTACTTTAATTTTTTCTCCACCAGCAGAAGCTAATACTACATCAAACTCAGTTTTTTCTTCAGCTGCAGCAGCACCGCCAGCAACTACTGCTACTGGAGCAGCAGCTGTTACACCGAATTCTTCTTCGATTGCTTTTACTAAATCGTTTAACTCTAGAACTGTCATAGCTTTGATAGCTTCTAAGATTTGCTCATTGTTCATTTTAATTTCCTCCTATGGAATGTTTATTAGTTTTAGGCAGTTTGCCTGATTTTTGAAGTTATGAGGCTGCTATTAAGCGCCTTGCTCTTCTTTTTGTTCTGCAACAGCTTTTGTTGCAAGTGCGAAGTTGCGCACTGGAGCTTGAAGTACAGATAAAAGCATTGATAATAGACCTTCGCGAGATGGAAGTTCTGCAAGAGCTTTAACGTCTTCAACTGATGCCACAGTACCTTCGATAATACCAGCTTTAATTTCTAACGCTTCGTTTTTCTTAGCGAATTCGTTAATAATTTTAGCAGGAGCTACTACGTCCTCGTTAGAGAATGCGATAGCGTTAGGACCAGTTAAGAATTCATTGATTCCTTCTAAACCAGCAGCTTCCGCAGCACGGCGAGTTAAAGTGTTTTTGTAAACTTTGAACTCAACACCTGCTTCACGTAATTGCTTACGTAATTCAGTTACTTGTGCTACTGTTAAACCACGGTAATCTACTACTACGATAGAACCAGCAGCAGAGAATTTATCAGCGATTTCTTGAACTTGAACTTTTTTAGTTTCGATTGCTTTGCTCATGATGACACCTCCTATTAGAATGAGTCATTTATACCGACAAAGAAAAGCCTCTATATCAAAATAGACATAGAGGCTGAAAGTACATCATCTTAAAAAGAATCCGAACTCCTATGTCCTCGGTAGGATCATTAAGTGCGTATGGCACCCCTACTGTCTACGGTACAAATGGATGATTCACAACAGCACTCATCTTACCAAGTAAGAGGTGCGTTGTCAACAAATTTTATTTTACGATTTTTAAAAAATCGGAAATTATTTAACTGTTACGTTAGCAGCGTCAACTTTTACAGCAGGACCCATTGTAGTTGTAACGTTTACAGACTTCATGTAAGTACCTTTTGCTGCAGCTGGCTTAGCTTTTTGAACTACTTCAAATACAGCTAAGAAGTTTTCTACTAATTTTTCTGTCTCGAAAGAAACTTTACCGATTGGTGCGTGGATGATACCAGACTTTTCAGCACGGTACTCTACTTTACCAGCTTTGATTTCTTCGATTGCTTTTGTTACGTCAAATGTAACTGTACCTGTTTTAGGGTTTGGCATTAAACCTTTAGGACCTAATACACGACCTAATTTACCAACTTCACCCATCATGTCAGGAGTTGCAACGATTACATCGAAATCAAACCAACCTTGTTGGATTTTTTGGATGTATTCTGCATCGCCTACATAGTCTGCGCCAGCAGCTTCTGCTTCTTTAAGTTTTTCGCCTTTAGCGAAAACTAATACGCGTTGAGTTTTACCAGTACCGTGTGGTAATACTACCGCACCACGGATTTGTTGGTCGTTTTTACGAGTATCGATACCTAATTTGAATGCTACTTCTACAGTTGCATCAAAGTTTACTGTGCTTGTTTTTTGCGCTAATGCTACTGCTTCTTCAACAGAGTATAAAGTAGCGCGGTCGATTAATTTAGCTGCTTCTTGCAGTTTTTTACCTTTTTTAGCCATTATAATTTCCTCCTTGATTGTGGTTGTAACGGATTTGACCTCCCACGAATAAAGGTTGCGCACTCATCAAACAAGTATCCGAGTGCAGCAACCTTCCAAAAACAAAAACATCATCAAGTGTTGAAGATGGGATTAGTCTTCGATCGTAATACCCATGCTTCGCGCAGTACCTTCAACCATTAACATAGCAGCTTCAACTGAAGCAGCGTTAAGGTCTGGCATTTTTTGTTCAGCGATTTCGCGAACTTTATCACGTTTAACCGTTGCAACTTTTTTACGGTTTGGTTCACCAGATCCAGATTGGATACCAGCAGCTACTTTAAGTAATACTGCAGCTGGCGGAGTTTTCGTAATAAAAGTGAATGAACGGTCTTCAAATACTGAAATTTCAACTGGAATGATAAGACCAGCTTGATCAGCAGTACGAGCGTTAAATTCTTTACAGAATCCCATAATGTTTACACCTGCTTGACCTAATGCAGGACCAACCGGTGGCGCTGGGTTTGCTTTACCAGCAGGGATTTGAAGTTTTACAACTTTAATAACTTTTTTAGCCACGAGACACACCTCCTTAAGTCCGTGATGTGGTAATTGGGTTACCCCTCCCACTCAAATATCTGTTCGTCAGCTAACTTGCCGATAACATTAAAACTAATTATAATCACACGCCCAAAACTTGGACAGTCTGACCTTTGAAATGATAACACTTTTAAATTGCTTAATCAAGTATAAATAATTCTATATTTTTTGAACTTGGTTAAAGTCTAGCTCCATTACTGTTTCGCGACCGAACATATCAACAAGAACTTTTAATTTTGCTTTGTCGACATCTACTTCTTCTACGCGACCTTGGAAATGTGCAAATGGTCCTTCTAGAACTTCTACAACTTCACCAACAGAAATCTCAACTTCACCTAATAAGGATTCGTTCATACCCATTTGTGCAAGCAGACGTTCCGCTTCTTCCGGTAATAAAGGAGTTGGTTTTACACCGCCGCCCGAAGAACCGATAAATCCTGTCACACCAGGTGTATTACGAACGACATACCAGGCGTCATCTGTCATAATCAATTCTACTAAAACGTAACCCGGGAAGATTTTACGCATTACCGCTTTTTTCTTGCCGTCTTCTTTTACATCGATTTCTTCATGCTCAGCTACGATTACACGGAAAATTTTATCTTGCATTCCCATCGTTTCCACGCGTTTTTCAAGATTTGCTTTTACTCGGTTTTCATAACCGGAATACGTATGAACTACATACCAATTTTTCTCCATATAGGTAGGACTAAATCGTCCGTCCCTCCTTTACATTATGTGTGTAGGGTATATATTTCCCTGATCACAAAACTTCAATAATCTATTTCTTTAAATTAAGCTGTCAGCATTTTTTAACAAATGAAAAAACCCGTTATATGGCATGGACGGGCTATTTCGAAATATTAACATGATATAGCTTACAGAGACAAGAACCAACGGAATAATTCTGAGATTCCTAAATCTATTGCTGTAAAGAATAACGCCATTACGATAACTGTAGAAACTACTACTACCGTATACTTCGTTAACTCTTTACTTTTCGGCCAACTTGTTTTGCGCATTTCTGAGCCGACTTCTTGTAAAAAGTTTGTTACTTTACTCATCTTTGCCTAACCTCCGAACAACGAATTAATCTATTTTCATTTATAACGTTTGTTTATGCATTGTATGCTCATTACAGTGAGAGCAAAATTTCTTCAGTTCTAAACGCTCGCTTGCCCCTTCTTTTTTCGGGACACTGTAGTTTCTTGAACCACATTTTTCACAACTTAAAACGACTTTCTTTGCCATGTTTATCACCTTTTCGGCAGTTTGTCCTTTAAAGACTAACACCTAAATTTCCCACTGTCAATAAAGGCTCATGGTGTTTAAGTCATTTCTTTTAGTTCAAGATGACGCTCCAATTTGCGCTTCACCCGCTGTAATGCATTATCAATGGATTTTACATGTCGATCCAATTCTTCAGAAATTTCATTATAGGATTGTCCTTCCAAATAACGAACCAACACCTGCTGTTCGAGTTCGCTTAATACTTCACCCATCTTCTCTTCCAAATAAAGATAATCTTCGCGATTAATCATCAAATACTCAGGATCGTCCGAAATAGGACTCGTAATAATATCCATCAGTGTGCGCTCTGATTCTTCATCGTAAATTGGCTTATCTAAAGAAACATATGAATTTAGCGGAATATGCTTTTGTCTAGTAGCTGTTTTAATTGCCGTAATAATTTGCCGTGTAATGCAAAGTTCTGCAAAGGCACGGAATGACGCAAGCTTGTCCTCTTTAAAATCCCGAATCGCTTTATATAAGCCAATCATTCCTTCTTGAATTATATCTTCTTTGTCCGCACCAATTAAAAAATACGACCGTGCTTTCGCCTTAACAAACAATCGGTATTTTGAAATTAAAAAATCTAACGCATCTGTATTGCCTAGATGCACTTGTTCTACAAGCTCTTCATCTGTCAAATGTTCAAAACGTAGTACCATTTGTAACTTCTCACTTTTAAGCAATGAAAATCACCTCAGTTACGCTAGAATAATTAGGAATAGTATAACTTAATTGGAAATAACGGGCAATCTATTACTTGAGCCCTCTTCTCCATTTTTCAAACTGTAGTTCCACTTCTTTTGATAGCTTGATTCTTGAGGCCGGTTTTTCCTCGGTCGATTCTTTTACTTTGGATGAAATTTTAGATTGAATAATTTGCATTTCAATTTCAAGCTCACGTGCCGATTTTCTTAATGCACCATGACCAAATACAACATTTTGTTCAGTCATATCGGATGTTGCGACGTGTATTTGGATTTTTCGCCCTTTTAATTCGTTCGATAATTTTTCAATGCGCTCGTCCGCTGTTTCGTTTTTACGTGTATAAAGCACTTCCACGGCATGCTGAATATAAAGTTGTTCAGTGCCCGGAACAAGATGCGCGTCAAATACAACAATAACACGCCAGCCTGTATGCGCTTTATACTCCGCCATTCGTTCAATTAACCGATCACGCGCATCTTCGAAGTGAGGCTCGCGTAACGGACGAAGCTCACTCCATGCACCGATCATGTTATAGCCGTCTACTAGCAATATGTTCTGCATGACCTCATCCGTTAGCTTCTTGTCGTTTGCGGTACACTTCATACATAAGTAATGCCGCTGCTACGGAAGCATTCAATGATGTTACATGACCAACCATCGGTAAGTGATATAAGAAGTCACATTTATCTTTTAAAAGACGGCTCATTCCCTTACCTTCACTACCAATAATTAATGCAAGCGGTAATGTTGCATCCATTTTACGATAATCTGCCGAACCTTTTGCATCTGTTCCGGCAATCCATACACCGCGGTCTTTTAGCTCATCCACCGTTTGGGCCAAATTGGTCACACGCACAACAGGTACATGCTCGATAGCACCTGTGGAAGCTTTAGCAACTACTGCTGTTAAACCTACTGCACGACGCTTCGGAATAATGATACCGTGTGCACCGATCGCATCTGCCGTACGCATAATCGATCCTAAGTTATGCGGATCTTCCAACTCGTCCAATATTAAAAAGAACGGGTCTTCGTTTTTTGCCTTCGCTACGTTAAATAAATCATCCAATTCTGCATAGTCATATGCCGCGACCGATGCCACAATCCCCTGATGATTTTCTGCAAGCTTATCAACTTTTTGCTTTGGTACAAACTGCACGAGGACACCTTGCTCCTTCGCTAAGTCCATTAACTCCTGTACACCCGTTTTCTTAACGCCTTCAGCAATCCATAACTTATTGATTTCACGGCCGGAGCGAAGTGCTTCAAGTACCGGGTTTTTTCCTGCAATCATTTCTCCTGTTACTTCTTCCTGGGCAGATTGCGGTTTTTCTTGTTGCTTTTTCTCATGAGTTTTAAAAGTATCTGCTTTTTTATCGCGCCCTTTAAAATCTCTTGGTTTACGATTTGGCTGTCTTTTCTCTGCCATAGTTACACTCCTTTTGCCTGTTCGACAATTTCGATTGCGTAATCGATTATTTCATTTGCGCGATGATGTTCATTGCTGAGGAATAGGAAGCCTAAAACCGCCTCAAATCCTGAGCTATTACGATATGTGCGTACATCTGTGTTTTTCGGAACAGATCCTGATTTGGCATTGCGTCCTCTACGGAAAACAGCTTGCTCTTCTTCTGTTAAATAATTTTCTTCGATCATACGATGTACAATATTGGACTGGGACTTGGCCGAAACATATTTTGTTGCCTCTTTATGCAATGTGTTAGGCTTTGCGCGGCCCGACAATATTAAATGTTCCCGAATTCTTTGTTCCAGCACGGCGTCGCCCATATAAGCGAGCGCCAGTGCATTTAGCTGTATGACATCATGTGGTGTTAAATTTTGCATTTACTGTCCTCGTTTCCAGCGTGTACCTTGACGAGTGTCTTCAAGCACAATATCCATGCCCAGCAGCTGGTCACGGATTTCATCTGAACGAGCGAAATCACGGTTTTTGCGGGCTTGATTACGTTCCTCGATTAATGCCTCAATTTCTTCATCGAGTAAGCCTGCTTCTACTTTTATATGAATACCTAGTACATTTCCAATTGTATCAAACATCGTTAAAATTGCCTGCAATACTTCTTTATCCGTATTTGCTTCGTTTAAATACACATTGGCAATATGGGAAAGTTCAAATAGCGCCGAAACCGCATTTGCTGTATTAAAGTCATCATTCATCGCGTTTTCGAAATCAACTTTAATCTGTCCAATTTTTTCAAGCCATTGCTCACTGTTATCCCCTAAACTTGCAGAAGATGTGAGACGGTGCTCCACATTCGTATAAGATGTACGAATACGGTCTAAACCATTTTTCGCTGCTTCCACTAAATCCTGAGCGAAGTTGATCGGATTACGGTAATGAACAGACAGCATAAAGAAACGCAACACTTGCGGGTCAATTTGCTGGCGGATATCATTCACTAATATAAAGTTGCCCAGTGATTTTGACATTTTTTCATTATCAATATTAATATAGCCGTTATGCATCCAATAACGCGCGAATGTTTTATCATTATGCGCTTCAGATTGGGCAATTTCGTTTTCATGGTGAGGGAATGTTAAATCCTGTCCGCCTGCGTGAATATCGATTGTATCACCTAAATGCTCACGTGCCATTACAGAACACTCAATATGCCATCCTGGACGTCCTTCTCCCCATGGTGATGCCCACTTAATTTCGCCTGCTTTCGCCGCTTTCCATACTGCGAAATCCAACGGGTCTTCCTTTTTCTCGCCGGCTTCAATACGTGCTCCTACTTTTAAATCATCGATAGATTGGTGACTTAACTTACCGTAGCCATTGAATTTACGTGTACGATAATAAACATCGCCTTGGGATTCATATGCGTAGCCTTTGTCGATCAGCACTTTTATGAACTCGATAATATCATCCATATGCTCTGTTACACGTGGATGGGCATCCGCCTTTTGGCATCCAAGCGCCGTAATATCTTCAAAGTAAGCAGCGATAAAGCGATCTGTTAAGACAGAAGTTTCTTCACCTAATTCATTTGCTGCTTTAATAATTTTGTCATCCACATCGGTAAAGTTCGAAACGAATTTCACCTCATAGCCTGCATACTGTAAATAGCGACGTACTGTATCATAGACGATTACCGGACGGGAATTCCCAATATGAATGTAATTGTATACAGTCGGTCCGCATACATACATTTTTACTTTGCCTTCCTCCAACGGAATAAATGGTTCTTTTTGTCTTGTCAACGAATTGAAGATTTGAATCGTCATATTGCCTCTCCTTTTTCATAGTGCTCTTTTCGATGTGTATTGGGTTAATTTGTCATTCCAATGAAAAAAGCGTCTCCATCACCTAAAGAAGGTGACAGAGACGCTAGATGCGCGGTTCCACTCTGGTTGAAAAAGTAGCATACTTTTTCCGCTTAAAGTCCTGTAACGTGGACAAATCGATTTAACCTACTTCAAATTCAGTTAAATACTCAAAGGTGCATTTCAGCTTTGCCTTAACCTGGATCACTTTCAGCCGGTGGTGATCCTCTCTAATAAGGGGTGCGCAGCGTACTTCTCCTTCTCAACGTGCTATCACTTATAGAATTATATTCATTTTACATCTATTTTCAGAAAAATCAATCATTTTATCCATTCTAGAGAACTGTTAAGTAAGCTCCCTATTTACATAATGGATTACTTTGCAAATTTTTCAACACGGGCAATTGTTTTTTCCTTACCGATTAAAGCAATGGCATTCGGTAATTCCGGACCATGTGTTTGACCAGTCGTCACAACACGGATTGGCATAAACAGATTTTTACCTTTTATACCCGTTTCTTTTTGTACAGCTTTAATCGCTGCTTTAATTGAAGCGGCATCAAAAGTTTCTAAAGCTTCTAATTGAGTTTTAAATGAAGCCATAACAGCCGGCACAGTTTCACCCGCTAACACTTCATTTGCTTCTTCATCATATGCAATTTCTTCTGTGAAAAATTGGCTCGATAATTCTACGATTTCTGCACCGAAGCTCATTTGCTCATGGTAAAGCGCGATTAAATCAGAAGCCCATGCATGTTGCTCTTCTGACAGCTCTTCTGGAAGTAAGCCCGCTTTTTGCAAGTGTGGCAATGCTAAAGCAACTACCTCTTCATGAGACATTTTTTTAATGTATTGGTTGTTCATCCATGTTAGTTTTGTTTTATCGAACATAGATGGTGATTTTGATAAGCGTTTTTCATCAAACAGCTTTACAAATTCGTCATGTGAGAAGATTTCCTCTTCTCCTTCCGGTGACCAGCCAAGCAATGCAAAGAAGTTAAACATCGCTTCCGGTAAGTAACCAAGGTCCTTGTATTGTGTAACGAACTGGATGATTGACTCATCACGTTTTGATAATTTTTTACGCTCTTCATTTACGATTAATGTCATATGACCATATTGCGGATATTCCCATCCGAATGCGTCAAAAATCATCATTTGTTTTGGTGTGTTTGATAAATGCTCTTCTCCACGGAATACATGTGTGATTTCCATGAAGTGATCATCCAGCACTACCGCATAATTGTATGTTGGAATACCGTTTGCTTTTACAAGTACCCAGTCGCCGATATCTTTTGATTCGAACGATACTTCACCGCGAACTAAGTCCGTGAACTGATACGTAACATTTTCAGGAACACGCATACGAATTGTGTGCGGGATACCAGCAGCTTCTTTTTCAGCAACTTCCTCAGCTGTTAAATGACGGCATTTACCATCATATGCAGGTGCAGCAACACCTTGTGCTTTTTGTTTTTCGCGTGATGCTTCAAGCTCTTCTGAAGTACAGAAACATTTATACGCTTGTCCGTTTTCCAGCATTTTTTCTGCATGCTCTTTATAAATATCAAGACGTTCCATTTGACGGTAAGGTGCATATGGGCCACCGATATCAATCGATTCATCCGGTGTAATGCCTAACCAGCGTAAGTTATCAAGTTGAGAAGCTTCCCCGCCCTCTACATTACGCTCAATATCTGTATCTTCAATACGTACTACAAAAGTACCGTTGTGATGTTTTGCATATAAATAATTGAATAATGCTGTACGTGCGCCACCGATATGTAAGAATCCTGTTGGCGATGGTGCATAACGAACGCGAACTGTTTTCGTCATAATATTGCCTCCTAATTTTAGCGTCAAAACGCTCGACCTTTTCCGCATATAAAAAATTTACTTTTATATGGATATGAACGGACATTATATTGTCCAATATCGGCACAATAGATGTCTTTTAAACTTTAACCATTCTACCACTGTAAGTTATTAAATTAAAGTAGCGTGTGCCGATTTTTGACACACGCCCTCAATTTTATCGCACTTTATGCTTTTACTAAAAGAATCGTTGCCATTGCTGCAATTCCTTCTTCACGGCCAACAAAACCTAACTTCTCTGTTGTTGTCGCTTTTACATTTACTTGCGAAGGTTCCGCATTCAGTAGTTGTGCGATACGGTTTTGCATCTGTGAAATATATGGGGCCATTTTCGGACGCTGTGCCATAATCGTACAATCCACATTGCCTAATTTATATCCGCGCTCTTCAACCATCTTCCAGATGTGTTCAAGTAACTTCGCTGAATCTGCATCTTTCCACTCCGGATCTGTATCAGGGAAGTGACGGCCGATATCCCCTTCACCAATCGCACCTAATGCCGCGTCTGTTACTGTATGTAAAAGTACATCGGCATCTGAATGACCTACTAAACCGCGCTCATGTGGAATTGTAATACCACCTAAAATTAATGGACGTCCTTCTGCAAATTCGTGAACGTCAAACCCTTGTCCAATTCGAAACATATCGTTGCTAGCCTACAAAGTAAACTAGCCTTCACCTTCTTTCTGGTAATCTCATTATCATTAGTATAATCAACTTGTCCGAAAAAAGCCTCGCAAACCTATTTTCTTTTCAAGGTATCTTCTATTTTCGTTGTTTTAAAATAGCTTCCCCAAAAATCAGATCTTCCTGCGTTGTCATTTTTACATTTTCATAACTGCATTCCACAATATGAATATCATGTCCTAAACGCTCCACGAGCATCGCTTCATCCGTTCCTAAAAAACCCACCTTTTCAGCTACATCCTCAGCTTCTGCCAGTAAATCATAACGGAACGCTTGTGGTGTTTGAACCATCCATAAAGACTCCCGGTCAACGGTTTCTTTAATAAGACCGTTATGGACGACCTTCATCGTATCCTTCGCACGAACTCCTGCAATAGCCGCTCCTTTTTCATAAGCGACTTTTGCAAGTTCGGTAATTTTCGGAATAGTAATAAAAGGTCTTGCAGCATCATGAACAAGGACAACATCCACTGCACTCATTTCTTTTATGCACGAATGCACTGAATGTTGGCGTTCTTCACCACCTGTCGGCAGGCCTTTTACTTTTGTAATATTATGTTTTTCGATGAGCGCCTGGATAAATGGCCGTTCCTCATCTTTTACGGCAAGCCAAATTCCTGTACAGTTTTCATCATGTTCAAAAACAAGAAGTGTATGAACTAAAATCGGTTTATCCGCTAAGTTTAAAAATAATTTATTTTGCCCGGCACCCATGCGCTTTCCACTTCCTGCTGCCGGCAAAACGACTTCATAACGCAAAATGCTTCACATCCTAATCCTCTTTTGGCTTGGCGAAAATCATACGCCCTGCTGATGTTTGAAGTACGCTCGTTACCGTCACTGTAATCGCCTGGCCAATATAGCTTCGGCCGCCTTCTACTACAATCATTGTACCGTCATCTAAATAGGCCACACCTTGATTGTGTTCTTTCCCGTCTTTAATGACTACGACTTGCATATCTTCACCCGGAATTACGACCGGTTTCACCGCATTTGCCAAATCATTAATATTCAATACTTGTACACGGTGCAGTTCACAGACCTTATTTAAGTTAAAATCATTCGTCAGTATTTGGGCACTCATGTTTTTGGCTAATCGAACCAACTTTAAATCCACTTCAGACACATCTTCAAAATCAACTTCCGTAATAAGTACCTTCGACGCACGTTCGTCCTGAAGCCTTTTTAAAATATCTAGACCCCTGCGACCACGCGTACGCTTCAATGTATCAGATGAATCCGCGATATGCTGTAGTTCCGTCAATACAAACTGAGGTACAACTAAAACCCCTTCAACAAACCCTGTTGCTGAAATATCAGCAATACGGCCATCAATAATGACACTTGTATCAAGTAATTTATACTGCTCCTGATCCTGAACTTCCTTGACAGAACCGTCACTCTGACGCTTTTTCGTCGATTTCCCGGAAAAAATCTGCAACAGCTCATCCCGTTTACTAAAACCTAGCCGGAAACCAAGATAACCAAGAACAATGGATAAAATAGCAGGAACAACAGCGGTAATAACCGGAATGTTCATTTGATTGATCGCGACACCGACCAATGTTGCTACACATAATCCTACGATTAAACCGAGCGTACCGAATAATAAATCCGCTGCAGGCAATTTGAATAATACTTCCTCTAACCAAGTAATTAATTTTACAAAGTAATCAGATAATGCAAACGATAAAACGAATAACAAAGCAGCACCTATCGCAACACTGAAATATGGATTATTAAGCCAAGGATTGGATGATAAGTTCATGAATGCATATAATGGCGGTAAGAAAATGAGGCCTAATGCTCCACCGATAAATAAAAATGCTACTTGAATTATTTTCTTCAACATTTGTTTCACCTCCAAGTAATAATTATACATCTAAAGTTTCATTCATGCGAAGCCCAGGTACCAAAAGCAAGGGTAAATAAACAACAAACGCCAATTGAATTCCAATATTAGGATTTTAACCATTTTTTTAGATTATTCCCTATTTTTTTTAGTTAGATTTGCGTGATATTAATTCAATAATGACGTACTTCATTCTAAATTTCCGTTCCCTGTAGCTTAAACAAACTAATGAATATATTATATTAATATAATAGAAAATTTTAACATAGAAGAGGAGAATACGTTTTGAATACTGCAAAAGAAGTAAAAATTACTACTGCTGATCCGTCTGCAATCGGTCTATTCGGTTTGGCGATTGTAACATTTGTTGCTTCCACTCAAAAGTTAGGCTGGACAGAGGGCTTAGGTTTGGTTATTCCTTGGGCAATATTTTTAGGTGGTATTGCACAATTTTACGCATCTGTCTTAGACTCAAAACATAATAATACATTCGGTACGACTGCATTCGGCGCATACGGTTTATTCTGGATGGGTGTAGGTATGAGCTGGTTCGTTCAAGCCGGTGTATTTGGTGCAACATTACAGGCATCTGTTGATACATCTCAGCTCGGTGTTGTGTATTTAGGTTATTTAATCTTTACCCTATTTATGACGATTGGTGCAGCTGAAACAAATAAAGTTCTATTCGCGATCTTTGTAATGATCGACTTCTTATTTATTGGTCTGGCATTAAGTTCATTTGGAATTATGGAGCACGGTATGCATTTATTAGCAGCATACTCTGAATTAATCATTGCTCTTTTATCACTTTACGGTGCAGGTGCTAATGTATTGAACAAGCATTTCGGCTTCAATTTCTTACCGATTGGAAAGCCTTTTGGTATTTTCACAAGAGAAGCATTTTTAAAGAAAGAAAAAACGGTAAAGGCATAATTTAAAGAGGCATGGAAATTTTTAACTTCCCATGCCTCTTTCTTGTGCGAATTATTATGAATCCGTTCACTATAAATTTTGAAAAGATTCCCGCAGTGCATCACTGATTGTTTCGACACCGACGACTTGTATGTCCGGCGGGAATTCCCAGCCCCCAATATTAGAAGCTGGAATAAAGGCGCGTTTAAACCCTAACTTTGCCGCCTCCTGTACACGTTGCTCAATTCTGGAAACACGACGTACTTCACCCGTTAAACCCACTTCACCGATAAAACAATCTGTCGGACGTACTGTCTGATCTTTAAAGCTTGATACAATACTTGTTAAGACAGCTAAATCAATCGCAGGCTCATCCAGTTTCACCCCACCCGCAACTTTTATATACGCATCCTGTGCCTGAAGCATCATGCCCATACGTTTTTCCAATACCGCCATTAAAAGCTGAACACGGTTTTGGTCAACCCCGGTTGCCATACGCTTCGGATAATTGAAACTGGTTGGTGTAACAAGCGACTGTATTTCTACCAAAATTGGGCGTGTCCCTTCCATCGATGCAACAATTGTTGAACCAGGGGCACCTTGTGAACGTTCCTGTAAGAACAGCTCGGACGGATTCAATACTTCCTTTAATCCCCCATGGAGCATTTCAAAAATTGCAATTTCATTTGTAGAACCAAAACGGTTTTTCTGACTGCGTAAAATCCGGTGGTTATGGTGACGTTCCCCTTCAAAGTAAAGCACCGTATCTACCATATGTTCTAAAATACGCGGACCGGCAATCTGTCCTTCTTTTGTAACGTGACCAACAAGAAAAATAGCGATATTTTTTGTTTTTGCAATACGCATTAATTCTGCTGTACATTCACGTACTTGTGACACACTGCCCGGCGCACTAGTAACTTCCGGATGGTGCACCGTTTGAATCGAATCGACAATGACAAATTTCGGTTGGACTTCATCGATTGTTTGATTTAAAAATTCCAGATTTGTTTCCGAGTAAATATAAAGCTCCGGTGTATGTACACCTAAACGTTCAGCACGCAGCTTCGTCTGACGTACAGATTCTTCACCGGATATATATAAAACACGTTTTCCCTGATTAGAAAGAAGTGCAGATACTTGCAGTAGTAATGTCGATTTCCCGATACCCGGATCACCGCCTATCAGCACGAGTGAACCTGGTACAATACCGCCTCCGAGTACACGATTAAATTCATTCATCTCTGTAGCGATACGTGTTTCTTCTTGTACTTCCACATGAATAATAGGGGTTGCTTTTGTAGCCGTTGTAGAATGCTGGAACGCCCCGCGTGGCCCTTTTGAGATGACTTCGACTTCTTCATTCATCGTATTCCATTCGCCACAGCCAGGACAGCGCCCCATCCATTTTGCTGCTTCATAGCCACAGCTGCTGCACATAAATTTAGACTTCTTTTTTGCCATTTCGCTAGCTCCTTCGAATGTTTGTTCCTATAATTGTACACGAAACAAAATTGAATACCCACTAATCCGTCGCAAAATTCTTTTTCGGTTAGCTTCTCATACATATAACAATTCCTGCATATCCCGTTTAATTGCGTATGTGTAACCGGCGCGTTTCGCTTGTATATGCCACCAGTACCCAGCAACTTCAGTCTGCATAAAAAAGACGAGGCAGGAACTATCCCGACTCGTCTGGTCTTGCTAATTTGTTGCTACTTTTTCTTGTGTACGTACGACAAACTCATCATTTACATAGTCAAGTACGACTGTTTGTGTTTTATCCAATGTACCTTTTAACAGTTCTTCGGATAAGCGGTCTTCCACATGTTTTTGTAATGCACGGCGTAATGGACGCGCACCATATTGTGGATCATAACCTTCTTCTGAAATTTTCTCAAGCGCTGCATCTGTAAGCTGCAGTTCGATATCCTGCTCTTTTAGACGTTTCTTTAATGAATTCGCCATTAATGATACGATTTCTTTTAAGTGATCCTTTTCTAATGAATGGAATACGATCATTTCATCAATACGGTTTAAGAACTCTGGACGGAACGCCTTTTTCAGTTCTTCCAGCATTGTGCTCTTCATGTCTTTATCTTTCGATGCATTTAAACCGGCGCCGAAGCCAACATGTTTGCGGTATTTCAGTGCATCTGCCCCAACATTCGATGTCATAATGACAACTGTATTACGGAAATCAACTACACGACCTTTTGAGTCAGTTAAGCGGCCGTCTTCCAACACTTGTAATAAGATGTTGAATACATCCGGGTGCGCTTTTTCGATCTCATCCAGCAGTACAACTGAATATGGTTTACGACGAACTTTTTCTGTTAATTGACCGCCATCATCAAATCCTACATAGCCTGGAGGTGAACCGACTAAACGAGAAGTCGAATGTTTCTCCATATACTCGGACATATCTACACGGATCATTGCATCTTCATCACCGAACATTACTTCAGCAAGTGCTCGTGCAAGTTCCGTTTTACCGACACCAGTAGGTCCAAGGAAGATAAATGAACCGATTGGACGTTTTGGATCTTTTAAGCCGGCACGGGCACGACGGATTGCACGGGAAATTGCTTCTACTGCTTCACCTTGACCAACTACGCGTTTGTGTAATTCTTCTTCAAGATTTAATAACTTCGCAGATTCAGCCTGTGCAATTTTCGAAACAGGAATTCCCGTCCACATTGCTACCACTTGTGCAATATCGTCTACATATACTGTAGATTCTTCTTTTCCTTGTTTTTCTTTCCACTCTTTTTTAAGTTGTTCAAGCTCTTGTTTCAGCTTCTGCTCCGTATCACGCAATGCAGCAGCTTTTTCAAATTCCTGTCCTGAAACAGCAGCATTCTTTTCAGACTTAATGCCTTCCAGCTTATCTTCTAACTCTTTTAAATTAGGTGGAACAGTATAAGAGCGTAAGCGCACTTTTGAACCAGCCTCATCAATTAGGTCAATTGCTTTATCCGGTAAGAAACGATCCGAAATATAACGATCTGATAATTTTGCTGCTGCTTCTACCGCTTCATCCGAAATTTTCACACGGTGATGTGCTTCATAACGGTCACGCAAGCCATTAATAATTTGGATTGTTTCTTCAACAGATGGCTCATCAACTTGGATCGGTTGGAAACGACGCTCTAATGCTGCATCTTTTTCAATATATTTGCGGTACTCATCCAATGTAGTTGCACCGATACATTGAAGTTCGCCTCGTGCCAATGATGGTTTTAAAATATTCGATGCATCAATCGCACCTTCTGCACCACCTGCACCGATCAATGTATGAAGCTCATCGATGAATAAAATAATATTGCCGGCCTGACGAATTTCATCCATCACCTTTTTAAGACGGTCTTCAAATTCCCCACGATATTTTGTACCTGCAACAACCGTTCCCATATCGAGCGTCATAACACGTTTATCGCGTAATGTTTCAGGTACCTCATTATTGATGATTTGCTGTGCCAATCCTTCTGCAATGGCCGTTTTACCTACACCCGGCTCCCCGATTAGTACCGGGTTGTTTTTTGTACGACGTGACAGTACTTCTACAACACGTGTAATTTCTTTAGAGCGGCCGATAACCGGATCAAGTGAACCTTCACGCGCCACCGCTGTTAAATCGCGGGCTAAACTATCAAGTGTTGGTGTATTTACTGTTTGCGTCATACTGGAATTACCGCTAGTGTTTGAGTCATTGTTGCCTAATAACAGTAAAACTTGTTGGCGGGCTTTATTGATACTTACACCTGTATTCGCCAATACGCGGGCAGCAACGCCTTCACCTTCACGAATTAAAGCTAATAAAATATGCTCTGTTCCGACATATGCATGCCCTAATTTACGCGATTCATCCAATGAAAGTTCGATTACCTTTTTAGCACGTGGTGTGTAGTGAACGATAGGACCTACATCTTCTGTGCCTTTCCCAACAAGTTCCTCAATGCCGGTTTCGATCATTTGAGGGCTAATATTAATTGCTTCCAAAGCTTTAGCGGCAATTCCGCCACCTTCACGAATTAAGCCAAGTAAAATATGTTCTGTTCCGATTTCTTTATGCTTAAGACGAATTGCCTCTTCTTGAGCAAGTTGTAATACCTTTTGAGCACGTTGTGTGAATCGATTAAACATCATAGAAAATCCTCTCCTTTTTCCCCATTGTTTGTAGCTTCATCTTGCTCGTTTAACTTTTCTTGCAACAGCTTCGCACGATACATGTCGCGTTCTGCCGGTTGTAACGTAGTACCAATATATTGCTGAATGAGTCCAGGTTGCATAATAAGCATGCACTCATTTAGTTTACGCTGTGAAATTGCTTCTAATAATCCTAAACTTACCCCAAGACGCACATTTGATAAACAGCTTGCCGCTTCTTCACTCGTTAAAATTTTTGCGTACTTTAACGTACCGAGTGAACGGCTTAAACGGTCTTCCAACGCGGAGGGGGCACGCATCAATAAATTTTTGCGTGCAAGCTCTTCCTTTTTGATAACTTGCTCGACAACATCCTGAAGCTCCTGTAAAATCGTTTCTTCTGATTTACCTAGTGTAATCTGATTCGAGATTTGATAAATATTGCCTAAATTTTCACTGCCTTCCCCATATATACCCCGCACAACCATTCCTAATCGTGTCATCATCTGAATTAATGGATTCATCTGTTTCATCATTGTGAGTGCAGGTAAATGGAGCATGACAGATGCTCGAAGCCCTGTTCCGACATTTGTTGGGCAACTTGTCAAATAACCATAGCGGTCTTCATATGCGTAATTAATTGACTTACTTAAGTAGCGGTCAATATTACGAGCCTTATCAAATGCTTCTTTTAAATTCATTCCTTGCGTAAGACTCTGTATACGAATATGATCCTCTTCATTTACTAATATGCTAATGGATTCATCTTTTGTTAAAAAAAATGATCCAATTTTTTTTCTTCGTGCCAAATTCGGACTGATCAAATGCTTCTCCACTAAAATTTGGCGTTGTAAAACGGGCATATCTTTTATTTGGAAATAAGAAAACTGATACGGGTTGTCATCTAAAGATAATAATGACTGCATCATTTTTTCTTCGATCATTTGTGCTTCCTGTTCTGTAAAACTAATCGGAAATCGAGTATTGGCAATATTACGAGCAAGCCGAATGCGCGTGCTAATGACGATATCTGAATCGCTTTCGTGCTGCATCCAGCTGGGACTGGCATTCGTTAAAAAATGCTCGATGTTCATGCGTTCCCCTCACCTTCCTGTTTTATTTTACTTTCCAATTCCCTAACTTCATCACGTATGGAAGCTGCATCCTCAAAACGCTCTTCCTCAATTGCTTGCTGCAGTGATGAACGAAGCTCTTGGATTTGTTGTTCCACTTTTTCTTTTGAAGGTCCTTCTTCCACATATCCTACATGCTGAGTACCTGCCTGCAGACGTTCAAGTAGCTGTGGTAATTGCTCACTAAATGTTTCGTAACATTGACCGCATCCAAATTTGCCTTGCTTTAAAAACTGTCGGTACGTAAACCCACAGGATGGGCAGGATTTTGGGCTGGCAGTATTTGTTGTCGTGCTTTCTTTCTTTGCATTCACAGGCACAAAATTAAACCAATTTGAAATAAGCTGCTGAAGAGATGCAGGCTCTTCATTTACGTCAAATTGAAATGGATGAAATTGAGTTGCACATACTTCGCAGTAGTGACGCTCGACTTTTTGACCATTGTGAACTTGAGTAACGGTAACATTGGCATGACGCTGTTTACAATGCTCACATATCATAATAATCCACCTCTACTTTTCAAAAGAAATCGTTTGTAGCATTGCGTGCATAATCCGCGCTCTTAGCTGATCACGCAACGGTAAAGCTACCTGTAATGTGACACGATCTAAAGCGGCCTTCATAATGCTTGCTTCTCGCTCTGTAATGATATCCTCTTCCAATAAACGGAAAATAATACGCTCAGCATTAGTTTGGGCTATGGCGTTACCTATTTGTGTTTCCATTTCGTCCAGTAAATTTTTCTTAGAGTGGATTGTTACACGCAAAATCCGAATATAACCGCCACCACCCCGCTTACTCTCTACATAGTAGCCATGCTCGGTCGTGAAACGCGTATTGATAACGTAATTGATTTGGGAAGGAGCACAGGCAAATTGCTTTGCTAATTCATTTCGCTTTATTTCAATATGTCCCTGTCCCTCTAATTCAATAACTTCCTTCAAATACCCTTCAATTATGTCAGATATATTCCTCATGCTGTCTCTCACCTCTCATCAACTGACTTTGACTATCTTTGACTTAAATATACAATATTTATTTTTCGAAATGCAACTAATCACTCTTGTTTTAGGTTTCCCTATTTTCACATTAATAAATCCCTATTTATGTAAAAAAGCGGTAAGGTGTTTTTTAAACAAACCTTACCGCTTTTATAAACTTTGCCAAGACGAGGATAAATTATACCCAGCGTCCGACGATTGGATAATTCCAGTGCTGATCAGACAATGCTTTAACAATACCGATGATCGGTGCAATCCAGAAGATGGCTAAAAATACTAACAGGAATGGTAAACCAATTAATATAACTGAAAGGACACCTGCAATCGCTATGAAGATACCGAATACGATTTGGAAAAGCAATGCTTGAATCGCTGTACGCTTTACTTCATCTTCAGAACTTATTAAGAAAAACAGAATCGGTACTAAGAACGGCGCAAAGAATGCACTGGCATGAATGATGATTTTCGACCATTTAGATTCCATTTGTTATCAACCTCACTTTAGTTTATTAGCTTATTTACGGATAATATTCGTAAAAGTTTCATAGAGAGGGCAAAAAATCCCGAATTTTTATTTCGAGATTTCCGGTCATGTCTGTATTTGGTCAATATGGGCCTCTATCTTTCGGGTTGTCCCCTTCTTGTGGAAATAAGAAGTAGGAAATAATCGCCGTTAAGATGGTTGCTCCTATAACTATTAAAATTCGGTCACGGTCGCCTACTTCTGCATAATTGTTTACAAGCATAATATACGATGCGATCGCCACCCCAAGTGACAATGGTATAACAAATTTCAAACGCCCTTTATGAAACTTCATTAATACAACGCCTTTCACTATTTACTGCATCCATTTTAATTAGTTATTATATTACCTCATATACAAATTACTGTAAATTTTTTATCCTTATAGAATAATACTGATATGATCCGATATAAACAGTAATAGAGTATTATTTAATAAATAGACGAAACGAGGAAGAACATGGGTATTCTGTTTTCAAGAGCGACAAAAGTTTCAAACAAGCCATATTTTGATATAGCTAATTATGCACAGCAAGTAAATCTGGATGTTTCAACCTATCCTAACTTACACAAACAGATTGAGTTGCTAAAATTAACGAAAGAGGATTTAGCTGTAATTAAACAGTTAGAACCTTTTGCACAACAGGTTGTCCCGAATATGGTGGAAAAGTTTTACGGTGCAATCAGTTTAAGTCCGGAACTCGTAGATATTATTGGGAGTTCAGCTCGAATGGATCGTCTAAAAGGTACATTAACGAAGCATTTAGAAGCGATGTTCAACTGTAATATCGATTCACATTATATAGAAGAGCGACAAACGATTGCGCATGTCCATGTCAAAATCGGACTTCAATCCAAGTGGTATATCGCTTCATTCCAATCGCTAATGACAACGTTTATCGACTTCATCAGTAAAATAGAAATGTCGAATATTGACATGGCTAAAGCAGTTGATGCTTTTTCAAAACTCATTAACTTCGAGCAACAGCTTGTCATTGAAGCATATGAAAAAGAAGAGCAACGAATTCGTACTGAAAGTTTAGATGTAAAATACAGAATTGTAGAGCGAATTCAACATACTGCACAAGAGTTAACGCATATTAGTGATCAAACAAATGCATCATTACAGGAAATTGCGAGCCAATCAGAAGAAATTGCTTCCAATACAAAACAAGGTTTAAATTTAGTAGCGGAAACAGAAAATAAATCAACAACAGGTACTACATATTTAATTAACCAGACAGCAATCATGACCAACATTTTGGATCGTGTGGATACACTTGAATCGTCAATGGTTAAACTCCGTCAATCGTCTAAAAAAATTGCCGAAATTGTAGGATTGGTAACAGGTATTGCTGATCAGACAAACTTGCTTGCATTAAATGCATCGATTGAAGCAGCACGTGCAGGTGAGCACGGGAAAGGGTTTGCCGTAGTAGCTGATGAAGTCCGAAAGCTTGCTGAAGAAACTAAAAATGCGGTTCAAAACGTCTCTCATTTAATTAAAGAAACCGAACTTAGTATTTCACAAATGTCCGACTCTGTTTCAAGTGTTGATGAGCAAGTAAAAATGAGTGTTGATACGCAAAAAAGCCTGGCGGATTCCTTTACATCGATTACAGAAGCGGTACATGGAATTAAAACGCAATATGAAAACACGAATGAAGACATTCATGCCATTTCTTCTGTTATTACCGGTTTGACACATACAACAAATGATGTCATGACATCATCCGATTCATTGCTGCACATTGTCCAGGAACTGCATGATTAATTTTGCTTAATACCAAAAAGGGATATCAATGGCATTTCGCCTTTGATATCCCCTTTTTTATGCACGACGTTTTTTTGATAGTGCACGCTTTTGTTTTCGATGTTCCTGACGAATTGGGCCTGTTTCAAATAAATGACGTTCGAAATCGGTCTCCGGTTCAACTCCCGGCACTTCTTTCGGCTTGCCCTTTTCGTCAATCGCGACCATCGTTACGAAAGATTCCGTCGTTAATTTCTTTGCACCTGTTTTAATATTTCTTGATACAACCCGTACATATACTTCCATCGAAGTACGACCTGTTCCAGATACAACAGCTTCCAGTTCAATCATATCACCTGCATAGGCAGAAGATACGAAGTCTACTGAGTCAAAAGAAGCAGTAACGACTTCACCTTGGCAATGTTTCATTGCTGCAATCGCAGCAATTTCATCAATATATGCTAACACTTTCCCTCCAAATATCGATTGATGATGATTTGTATCAGGAGGCAGTACTAATCGTGTTTGGATAGATTTTGAAAAGCTCATTGGCAGAGTATTTTTCATAATCTTCCTCCTTTCTAGACTACACTCCATGTTACTATTCGGAAGATGGAAGTGCTAGTACAAACTATTCATATTTCAACTTCATTGTAATAAATTTTAAATCGGTCATTTCTTCTACTGCATACTTAATGCCTTCTTTACCATATCCGCTCATTTTGACGCCCCCATACGGCATATTATCTACACGGAATGTTGGAATATCGTTAATGATGACCGCACCTGCTTCAATTTCTTCCGCGGCCTTCATTGCATCTGTTAATACATTTGTGTAAATACCAGCATTTAACGCAAGCTCCGATTCATTTACAAGTGCAATTGCTTCGTCCAGCGTATCATATGGCACAATGGAGACAATCGGCGCAAAAGTCTCTTGGCAAACAATTTTCATATCGGACTTCACATTCGTCATGACAGTTGGGGAGCAAGTACGCTCTGTAAATTCAGCTCCCGTTGCAACCGTTGCACCTTGCTGTTTCGCCTGTTCAATCCATTCTTTTATACGGCTAACTTCATCCGGGTGAATCATTGCACTCACATCCGTTTTTTCATTATGCGGATCACCGACAACTAGTTTCTTTGTCTCTTCTACAAATGCCTTTGTAAATGCTTCATAAATTGAAGAATGAACATAAATTCGTTGCAATGAAATACATACTTGTCCTGCAAATCCAAATGCACCGCCTACACAGCGTTTCATAATTTTTTCAAGCGGTGTTGAAGGCTCAACAATGAGTGCCGCATTTGATCCAAGCTCTAGTGTAATTTTCCGCAAGCCGACTTTTTCTTTAATCTTCAAGCCAACCGCACCACTACCCGTAAACGTCACTTTTTTCACAAGCGGATGTGTTACGAGTGTCTCGCTCAATTCCCCGCCGCTACCTGTCACGATTTGCAATGCGCCGTCCGGTAAACCTGCTTCTTTGAAAATTTCCGCCATCGCAAGTGCACTTAACGGGGTTTGAGATGCAGGCTTTAGTACAACTGTGTTCCCTACAGCAAAGGCTGGACCTAATTTATGCGCTACGAGATTAAATGGAAAATTAAATGGTGTAATTGCCGAAACTACGCCTAAAGGTACTCGCTTTGTATAACCGATTCGATCTTTTACACCTGGTGCTGCATCCATCGGAATCGTTTCGCCTGTACTTTGTTTAGCCGCCTCTGCAGCAAATTGATACGTCGCAATAGTACGATCCAATTCAGTAAGCCCTGCAGAGATTGGTTTTGCAGCTTCATCTGCTAAAATTTCTGCAAGCTCGTTTTTACGTTCACGCATGATTTCCACGACTTTGTATAAAATTTCTGCGCGCTCATAAGCAGTCGTATTTTTGAATGATTTGAATGCTTGATGTGCGCCTTCGATTGCGCGCTCCACGTCCCCTGCCGATGCTTTTGCTACATTTGCAAGCAATTCTCCTGTATAAGGTGCCGTTAACTTACTTGTTTTATTTGTACTTTCCCAAATGCCGTTAATCCATAATTTTGTCTGTTTCATTTTATTCACTCCTTACTATTGTTTACCCAAATTAAAAAAATATATCGAGAATATCGATGGCAAGTAAAATTGGGATATCATCTATATAATCGCTCATCTCAAGAGCCTGCAAAAATAATAAACTATCATTGAAATGAGATAACAATTCGTTTTCAATTAACCTTTTCAGCACATACTGGGCAGCGGTCATTAAAGCATACGCTTGCATCCCAGTAAACATCGGGAGCTTAGCGAGTGCTCGTTCCATTTCAACAATTTCATCGACAACTTCCGATGAAGCCCCTACTAACGCCAGCAATGCTAAATATGGATAAGACCTTTTCTTCACTTTCACACCATTATTTAAAAATGACTGCTTCATCGCGACTACATAATCAACTAATACCGGCTGAAACTCCTCATCATACAATGGCAATAGCTGTGTCATTGCTTGCAAGGCATCCCCATTTTTAAAACCTTTGCCGTGCAAGGCATCATAGTATTTCCGCATTGTTTGAGCTAGCTTAACCGTATTATTTTGCTTTTTTGTCAGTAAAACTGCATATGGAATATCATCTTTACCGGTCAGGAAAAAATGATGTTTTTTCATTTCATCATGTAATGCTTTTGCTTTTCCAGCATGTGCTTCATCCACTAAAAAAAGGGCCGCGATTCTTTGATAGCTGCTGGATTTAAACCCTGCATTCAATAATGCCTTTTCATTTAACTTTAAACGATGAAGCTCCTGCTCAGGTTGTGGGTGCAATGCGAAATGGGCTAACATTTTATATGTTAAAATTGAATTATTTGATGGTGTAGAGAAAAACTCGAAAAGTGATTGCCTTGATTTTTGATTATGTACTTCTTTTACATTCTTCTCAAATGCAGGGCCATTAAATGTTTCACGTGAAAATGTAAATTGTACCGCTAATGGTATCCTGGCAGCACTTTGTACGTCCGCACCGAAAAAAAGCTCCATCCGCTCATTATTATTTTTAAGTAATTGTATAAAAGCTGTTTGTTCCATCAGTACACCCTCCTTTCTTTGATTATACGCCTAAAATTTTAAAGTGAAAAAAATTTGATTTTTTCTCCACAAAAAAGAGGAATACTGATTGTTGAACCAGCATTCCTCTTTTACAACTTTATACTTGAAGCTCATCAAGCTCTTCTTTTGTGAAAGCCCGTGATCTAGATAAAAAGCGTTTTCCTTCGACGCCCTCTAACGAAAACATTCCGCCACGCCCATCGACGACATCAATAATAATCTGTGTATGCTTCCAATAATCATATTGGTTTTTGTGCATATAAAATGGACTTCCGCCAATATGACCGAGCAATATATCCTGGTTGCCGATAATTAAATCGCCATCCGGATAGCACATTGGGGACGAACCATCACAGCAGCCTCCCGATTGATGGAACATAACCGGGCCGTGGCGCTCTTTCAATTTCTCGATCAACTGTAGTGCTGCTTCGGTTGCTATAACGCGATCAACCAAATTCTGCACCCCCTCTCTTAGAAGAAGCCTAAGCGGTTTTCATCATAACTTACTAGCAAGTTTTTCGTTTGTTGATAGTGGCTTAACATCATTTTATGGTTTTCGCGACCAACACCACTCATTTTGTAGCCCCCAAACGCCGCATGTGCTGGATATGCATGATAGCAGTTCGTCCATACACGTCCCGCCTGAATACCACGGCCAAAGCGGTAAGCAGTATTCATATCACGTGTCCATACACCTGATCCTAATCCATATAATGTATCATTTGCGATTTCCAACGCTTCTTCTTTCGTCTTAAATGTTGTTACAGCAACAACCGGGCCGAAAATTTCTTCCTGGAAAATACGCATTTTATTATGACCTTTAAATACAGTCGGTTTAATATAGTAGCCGTCTGCATAATCACCGCCTAAATCATTTTTCTCGCCGCCGATTAAGCATTCCGCGCCTTCCTCTTTACCAATTTGTAAATAGGATTGGATTTTTTCCATTTGTTCCGATGATGCCTGAGCACCCATCATTGTATCTGTATCTAAAGGGTTGCCTGTTTTAATTGCTTCAACACGCTTTAATACGCGCTCCATAAATTTCTCGTAGATTGATTCCTGAATAAGTGCACGAGAAGGACATGTACATACTTCACCTTGGTTTAAAGCGAATAATACGAAGCCTTCAACCGCTTTATCCAAAAATGCATCGTCTGCATCCATAATGTCTTCAAAGAAAATGTTCGGTGATTTACCGCCCAATTCCAGAGTAACCGGAATCAGATTTTGAGATGCATATTGCATAATAAGGCGACCAGTCGTCGTCTCACCTGTAAATGCTATTTTACCGATGCGCGGATTCGATGCTAACGGCTTTCCTGCTTCTAAACCGAAGCCATTTACAACATTCAGCACACCTGGTGGAAGTAAATCTTCAATCAGCTCAACAAGCACTAAAATTGATGCTGGTGTTTGCTCAGCCGGCTTTAATACGACACAGTTTCCTGCAGCAAGTGCAGGCGCCAGTTTCCATACAGCCATTAATAGTGGGAAATTCCATGGAATAATTTGTCCAACTACACCAATCGGCTCATGGAAGTGATAGGCCACTGTATTTTCATCAATCTGACTAAGAGATCCTTCCTGTGCACGTAAAGCACCCGCAAAATAGCGGAAGTGATCAATGCCCAAAGGTAAATCTGCATTCAAAGTTTCACGTACTGCTTTACCGTTATCCCATGTTTCTGCAACGGCCAGCATTTCTAAATTTTGTTCCATACGATCTGCAATTTTCAGTAAAATATTCGAGCGTTCAGTTGCCGATGTCTTACCCCAGGCATCCTTTGCCGCATGGGCTGCATCTAAAGCAAGCTCGATATCTTCTTCCGTAGAACGCGCGACCTGGGTAAATACTTTGCCCGTAACAGGGGTAACATTGTCGAAGTACTCCCCCTTTACTGGCGGTGTCCATTTACCACCGATAAAGTTGTCATAACGCTCCTTGAAATTTACTAATGCGCCATCCGTGTTTGGATTTTGATACACTGCTGCCATTGAAATCTCTCCCCTTTGCACAAATTGTGGTGACCATACCTTCTCATAAAAAGGCAGTGCTGACATCCATGCTGTAAAGCTCACTTTTCTGTGAGAGGTATCTTCATCTATTATATTGTCAGAAAAGTTGAATCATTTCAAATATTAAACTACAATTTTCAGATTATTTTATTATTCCCTATTCTGTTATACTGAAAATGAAGAGATTACTATAATAAAAATGTATAAAATGGGTAAATTCCAGTAAAGATAAGTTTATCCATTAGATGATCGACTGTCATTTCGAACGAAGTATTACAAGTACAGATAGACTCCTGTATACTGAAGATATTCTATTAGTAGGTGAAAAATTATGAGAATCAATAAATTTTTAGCAGAAACCGGCATCGTGTCCCGTCGCGGTGCAGATAAATGGGTAGAAGATGGCCGTGTAAAAATCAATGGAGTTGTTGCGACAAACGGCAGCCAAGTTGAAACAGGCGACGAAGTATTAGTTGACGGCAAGCCTGTAAAAAGACAGGAAGAATTAGTTTACATTGTACTGAATAAGCCTGTTGGGATTACGAGTACAACGGAAAAACAAATTGAAGGAAATGTTGTGGATTTTGTAAATCATCCGCTTCGTATTTTCCATATTGGGCGTCTGGATAAAGATTCAGAAGGTTTACTGCTTCTTACTAATGACGGAGATATCGTCAATGAAATTTTAAGGGCAGAAAATCATCATGAAAAGGAATATGTCGTACAGGTAGACAAGCCGATTACCGATCAATTTATTCATGATATGAGCTCGGGAGTGGAAATTTTAGATACAACGACATTACCTTGCCGAGTAGAGAAGGTGTCTTCTAAAGTGTTTAAGATTATTTTAGAGCAAGGATTAAATCGCCAAATTCGCCGTATGTGTTCTGCACTTGGCTATTCTGTACAGCGATTACAGCGCATTCGAATTATGAATATTCATATCGGCAATTTAAAAGTCGGACAGTGGCGTGACCTTACAGATAAAGAAAGAAATGAACTATTTAAGTTACTGAACTACACACCAAAGCAATAAGAAATATTCAAATATCAGATAACGAATCCATTGTTTGGTAGCATTTGTTAGAGTCTTTATAGAAAAAGTCCGCTATTTCCGATAGGAAAGTAGCGGACTTTTTTATTTTATAATCCTCCTAAATAAGCTGCTCTTACTTCATCGCTCTCCTGCAGTTCTTTTGCTGAACCTGTTAGGACGATTTTGCCTGTTTCCAAAACGTAGGCGCGGTGGGCAACCGATAATGCCATATGTGCATTTTGCTCTACAAGCAATACTGTCACACCTTCTTTGTTGACCATTTCAATAATGTTGAAGATGTTTTTTACCATAAGAGGTGCAAGACCCATTGAAGGCTCATCCATAATGATCAGCTTCGGCTTAGCCATTAAAGCGCGGCCCATCGCAAGCATTTGCTGTTCTCCGCCTGATAAAGTCCCTGAAAGCTGCTTGCGTCGTTCCAACAGACGAGGGAATAACTCAAACACATGATTTAAATCCTTTTTTATAGCCTCTCGGTCATTCCGTAAATAGGCACCCAATTCCAGATTTTCTTCCACTGTCATATTCGAAAATACACGACGTCCTTCCGGTACATGGGAAAGTCCTGCCTTTACGATCGTTTGTGCGGGCTTTCCATCGATTGCCGCACCTAAATATTCAATCGAACCCCGCTTTGGCTTTAATAAACCTGAAATTGTTTTTAGCAATGTGCTTTTCCCTGCTCCATTGGCACCGATCAGTGTTACAATTTCGCCTTCTTTTACTTCGAGGGAGATTCCTTTCAATGCTTGGATATTTCCATAAAATACATCGATATCATTAATTATTAGCATATTATTCTGTAACCTCCTCACCTAAGTAAGCCTCAATTACTTTCGGGTTTGAACGGATTTCTTCAGGTGTCCCATCGGCAATTAACTGTCCGTGGTCAAGTACGTAGATTCGCTCACAAATACCCATAACTAAGTTCATATCATGTTCGATCAATAAAATCGTTAAATTAAATTCCTTACGAATAAAAGCAATTAGCTCCATTAAATCATGCGTTTCCTTTGCATTCATCCCGGCTGCCGGTTCATCCAATAATAATAGCTTCGGTGCAGCAGCCAACGCTCGGGCAATTTCCAGGCGACGCTGCATTCCGTATGGCAAGTTTTTCGCAAGCTCATCACGGTATACACCAAGCCCGAAAATTTTCAAAAATGCTAATGACTCCTGTTCCATTTTCTCTTCGCCTTTAAAGTGACTTGGTAACCGGAAAATGCTCGAAACTAAATTATGTTTTGCCAAACCATGGTTAGCGACCTTTACATTATCCAGTACAGATAACTCTTTAAATAGGCGGATATTTTGGAATGTCCGGCTAATTCCTTGGCGTGTTACTTTATATGGATCCAAGCCGCCAATTGCTTTTCCGTTGAATATAATTGTCCCTTCCGTTGGCGTATATACCCCTGTCAGCATATTAAATGTTGTTGTTTTTCCTGCACCATTCGGGCCGATTAAACCTATCAACTCTCCTTGATTCAAATGCATTTCTACATTTTGAACAGCCTTTAAACCACCAAACTGAATACCTAGCTTTTCCACTTTTAGAAGTGCACTGCTCATACGCGCGTACCTCCTTTTTTACCAAACTTGAAGTATGCTGTAATCTCTTTTGAACCTAATAAACCTGTAGGTCGATAAAGCATAACTAATATTAAAATCAGTGAGTAAATAATCATCCGCGTTTCCGGGAAGTCCTGTAAATACGTAGAGACGAATGTCAGTAATACTGCTGCAATAACAGAACCGGATAAACTGCCTAAACCGCCCAATACGACGAATATTAAAATATCAAATGACTTTAAAAACCCGAATGCTGTCGGCTGAATAATATAATAGTTATGGGCATAGATGGCACCCGCCACTCCAGCGAAGAACGAACCGATTGCAAATGCGACAACTTTGTAATAGGTTGTGTTAATACCCATTGCGTCAGCCGCAATTTCATCTTCACGTATGGAAATACACGCACGACCATGACGTGAATTCGTAAAGTTCGAGATGACGAGAATTGTAATGAATGTCGCAAAAAAGGCATATGTCCATGTTGACTGATGGGCAACTTGCAAGCCTGCTGCACCACCTACATAGTCAGTATTCACAAATACAATTCGAATAATTTCAGCAAACCCTAGCGTAGCAATCGCCAAGTAGTCGCCTTTTAAACGAAGTGAAGGAATTCCTACAAGCAATCCGGCAAGTGCTGCGACAATAGCGCCAATTAAAATGGCTGTAATAAATGGCATGCCAAATTTCATTGTACAAATAGCCGATATGTAAGCTCCGACAGCTAGAAAACCTGCATGCCCTATCGAGAACTGACCTGTAACCCCGATAATGACATGTAAACTTACCGCCAAAATAACATTAATACACATTGCGATGAACATGTTTTGATAGTAGAACTGGATAACACCGTTGGAAATCAATAATTGAACAACTGCATAAATCACAAGTGCTAGGACGGCATAACCCCAAAAGATTTTCGATTTTTTCATGCTGTTCACCTACACTTTCTCGCGCGTATTTTTACCGAAAATACCCGCTGGACGTAATATTAGAATTAAAATCAGGATGACAAATGCGGCTGCATCTCGCCATAATGAATATCCGAGAGCCGAAACAACTGTTTCAACAACCCCTAGTACAAGACCGCCTACCATTGCCCCTGGAATAATGCCAATACCACCTAATACAGCGGCAATGAATGCTTTAATACCAGGCATAATCCCCATTAACGGATCAATACGTGTATAGTAAATGCCAAAAATTACGCCCGCAGCTCCTGCCAGTGCGGAACCAATTGCGAATGTGGCTGAAATCGTATTATCTACGTTAATGCCCATTAAGCGAGCTGCATCTGCATCATGGGATACGGCACGCATTGCTTTACCGATCTTTGTTTTATGAACAATGAATTGTAATAAGATCATTAAGAAAATCGAAACAGATAAGATGAATATCGCCAGTGTACTGATTTGTGCACCGAAAATTTCAATATTCTTCGTTGCAAATACAGACGGATACGCCTCTGGTGACGGACCTCTAAAGAAAATTACCGTATATTCAATTAACAGTGAGACACCGATTGCCGTAATAAGGGCTGCGATTCGCGTTGCATTACGCAGTCGCTTATAGGCGACACGCTCGATTATTACTCCAATAACGGCACATAATATCATCGCGATAATAAGGGCTAAAAAGACATTCATTTCCCAACGTGCAATGGCATAAAAGCCGATAAAAGCACCAAGCATGAAAACATCACCATGGGCAAAGTTGATGAGCTTAATAATTCCGTATACCATCGTATAGCCTAGTGCGATTAGTGCATAAATACTACCTAGCGAAATACCATTCACTAATTGTTGGATCCATTCCATACAGTTCACTCCTTTTTTCTCTATTAATGTATGAAAAAAAAAGGGAGGCTAGTTCCGCCCCCCTTACTCGTAAAAAATTAAGGATTAACTTTAGAGTTGAACTGTTGTTTGCCGTCTACGAATTCTAGAACTGTTGCTGATTTTACTGGGTTGTGGTTTTCGTCAACTGTGAAAGTACCTGTTACTAAGCTTAAATCTTTCGTTGATGCAAGCTGCTTTTGAATTGCTTCGCCTGTAATGTCTCCATCTACACGCTTAATCGCATCAACGATAAAGTAAATCGAATCATAACCTAATGCATGGAAAGCATTCGGTGATTTGCTGTACTCATCATTAAATGCTGTAACGAAGTCCTGAATTTTTGAATCCGGATCTTCAGATGAGTAGTGGTTAGTAATAAAGGTATTATTTAACGCATCAGCACCCGCTAATTCAATTAGTGTTGGCGAGTCCCAACCGTCAGCACCCATAAGCGGCACGGTAATACCTAATTCACGTGCTTGTTTTACGATAATCCCTACTTCTTCATAGTAGCCAGGGATGAAAATGAAATCAGGATTTTTCCCTTTAATATTAGTTAATTGAGATTTAAAGTCGACGTCCTTTGCAACATACGCCTCTTCTGCGACTACCGAACCACCATTTGCAGAAATAGTTTCCTTAAATGATGCGGCTAAACCTTTCGCGTAATCTGAAGCATTATCCGCGAAAATTGCCACATTTTTAGCTTGTAGTTCATTTGTCGCAAAGTTTGCTGCTACCGTCCCTTGGAATGGATCGATGAAACAAGTACGGAATGCATATTCATTTACTGTTCCGTCATCGTTTACTGTTACATTTGGTGCAGTACCTGACCCTGTCACCATCGGAACTTTATGCTGACTTGCGATTTGTACTGTTGCAACGGAGTTCCCTGAAGTAGCCGGCGCTAACATTGCCACTACTTTTTCTTGTTCTGCTAATTTCATGGCAGCAGAAGTTGCTTCCGCTGTTTCTGATTTATTGTCGACTGGAATGTACTCCAGTTTTTTTCCATCTATACCGCCTGCTGCATTAATTTCTTCAATCGCCAATTTTGCTCCATCATTAATCGATGATCCGTATGAAGCTACAGCACCTGATAATTCTAAGTTGGCTCCGATTTTAATCGTGTCGCCAGCTGCATTGCCGCCGTCTCCTGATCCAGAAGAACTAGAGTCATCTGTACCACAACCAGCTAACACCCCTGTTAATAAAGCTGTTGCCATGAATAATGAACCATACTTTTTTGTCTTTTTGTGATTTGTCATCATCATTTCCCCCTTAGTCATACTACAAATGTTTTATATTTCTGATAATTATAACCAATACCTTACATTCGCACAATCTAAATTTTCAATATTCAGAATAAATCTACAAGAATAATATAAACAATTATTCCAACTTCTGTATTGTAATCGAATACCAATTATTAGTCTAGTACGATTATTCTGTTAATTTTATGTATTCTAAATTTACAGTCTACTATTTTCTGATAATAAAAAAACGCCGTTTATTGTTTCGGAATACGAAAAACGACGATACGTTCATTTTCATTTTTTTCATGGCGTAATTTTATATCTAAATAGCAATGTAGTGACTGCTCTTGTTGCAGGAAATCCATATAGTCAGGGGATGGATAATATAAAATAATATCTACTATTCGCGGGTATAACGTGATGGAATCCATAACATGCTTTATAAACTCACGAAATACATGTACTGAAAAGGGGTTGAAGAAGAAAAAGACATTATCGTGCTTTTTAATTTCATATGTCTCGGCGATGATGTTCAAAAATTGAATCGGTGCTTGTTTCTTCTTTACCTTTTTTAAATATTGCTCTGCATTATGTTCCGCTTCTGTAAAAAACTTCTGATCCATTTCAATGCCAATAACGGGAATATGGAAGCGATGATATATATAAATAGGAACACGCCCTTTTCCGCAGCCGATATCCAGAAAATGTGCTTTAGGGGGTAGCTCGTAGGATTCGAATAATTGCTCCAGTCCGCTATAGGGTGTAGGTTCATAGCGATGGTATTTTGCTAATTTGGGAAAACCGTATTGATAGCCGGTTGTTTCGATATTTAGCATATGATCATATTGCTGCTCGTTCATTCATCCACCTCACTAACTAGTTAAAGAAATTATATTTTACAACGTTAATCTAAATTGAAGCTATATTTAAGCTCATGTTCAAGCAGCCACTGTTTTCTCCATAATCCGCCTGCATACCCTGTAAGTTTACCATTTTTGCCGATAATCCGATGGCATGGGACGATAATACTTATCACATTTTTGCTATTTGTCATTCCAACAGCGCGGACAGCTTTTTCATTTTCAATCTGTTGGGCAATTTCTTTATAGGAAGCGGTTTTGCCATAAGGAACTGTTGTTAATGCTTGCCATACCGTTGTTTGAAACATTGTTCCTTGCAATTTATAAAGTACCGAAAAATCTTTGCGTCGGCCTTTAAAATATTCATCCAGCTCTGTACTGCAGTCCAATAAAAGCTGAGGGGTATCATTAGCTGGAAAGTTTACAATTTCTTCTCGCTCTGCAAATAATACCGATGCTATAAAATGTTCAGTTCCTGCAATCTCAATAACGCCAATTGGTGAAGCATAATCTAATTTATACATCGTATTCCTCCTTCCCTTCTCCAAATTTACTATAGCGTAATTTCTCTATAAAAAAAAGAACCTCTAATCCGACAATGATTAAAGGTTCTTTCTATTAACAATTATGCTTTGTTTAAACCTAAAGCTTTCGTTGTTGTTTCATGTACTTCTTTAAGAAGTGTTGTATTTTCAACTAAGTTTTCACCGTAAGATGGAATCATTTCCTTAATCTTTGGTTCCCAAGCTTTCATCTCTTCTGGGAAGCATTGGTTGATTACTTTTAACATAACAGATACAGCTGTAGAAGCACCTGGAGATGCACCTAATAATGCTGCGATAGATCCGTCGTGTGCAGTTACAACTTCAGTACCGAATTGTAATGTCCCTTTACCAGCGTCTGTGTCTTTAATTACTTGTACACGCTGACCTGCAACACTAACTTCCCAGTCTTCTGACTTAGCAGTTGGAATGAATTGACGTAATTCCTCCATACGTGCTTCTTTTGAAAGAACTAATTGAGAAACTAAATATTTGCTCAACGACATTTCTTTCACACCACAAGCTAGTAAAGTTAATAAGTTATGTGGTTTAATCGATGCAAATAAGTCCATATTTGAACCTGTTTTTAAGAACTTCGGAGAGAAGCCTGCGAATGGTCCGAATAATAATGATTTTTTACCATCGATATAACGAGTGTCTAAGTGTGGTACCGACATCGGTGGCGCACCAACCGCTGCTTTACCATATACTTTTGCGTGGTGTTGATTCACTACTTCTTCATTGTTACACACTAAGAATAAACCAGAAATCGGGAATCCACCGATATGTTTTGATTCAGGAATACCGGATTTTTGTAGTAACTCAAGGCTACCACCACCAGCTCCAAGGAATACAAATTTCGCAATGTGGTATTCGACTTTACCGTTTTCTTTGTTATGAACTTTTACTTCCCAAGAACCATCTTTTAAACGTTTTACATCTAAAACATTATGGTTGTAGTTTACATCTACATCTTGCTTTTGTAGATTCGAAATTAGCGTACGAGTTAACGCCCCAAAGTTAACATCCGTACCAGAATCGATTTTTGTTGCAGCAATTGGTTCACTTGATTTACGTTCATTCATAATTAAAGGAATCCATTGTTTTAGTGTTTCAGGATCATCCGAGAATTCCATACCTTCGAATAATGGATTTGCTGTCATTGCTGCATGACGCTTTTTAAGATACTCAACATTGCTAGCACCTTGTACCATACTCATATGTGGTAATGGCATAATGAATTCTTCAGGTTTCTCGATTTGCTTTGTGTTAACTAAATGTGTCCAAAATTGTAGTGAATCTTGGAATTGTGTGTTAACGTTAATCGCTTTTGTAATATCGATTGTTCCGTCTTTTTTCTCGCTTGTGTAGTTAAGCTCACATAAAGCAGCATGCCCAGTTCCGGCATTATTTAATTCGTGAGAGCTCTCTTCACCCGCTTTAGCTAGGTTCTCAAATACTTTGATCTTCCAATCCGGTGCTAATTCTTTAAGCATTGTACCTAAAGTAGCACTCATAATTCCGGCACCAATTAAGATAACGTCTGATTTGATATGCTTGTTACTCATTTTTACCTTCCCTTACATATATATTAAGATTTTTAGAATAATGTAAGCGCTCTATTTTACTATCGACAACCCTTTATAGGAGACGATTCCATTGATTCTATATCATTTATTACCTTATTGTAGTGTAACACAATTGTGAAAAGATTAAAATATATACAAACCGAGACAATGCAAGCAAGTGAAAAGGTTGTCTTTTGCGAGAAGAGGCGAAACATTTATGAGCATATTTTGTAGAAGCTTAAAATTATTTATTTATGTTTTCTTTATTTTCTAACAACTTTTTTCTAACTATTTTGTCTATTTTACGTTATGCTACAATGAGAAGCTTATACTTTTCATTAAATGGAATTTCTATAAATATCAACTTGAAATATCGTCAATATTTTGTAAGAATAGTAGGCATCGCTCTGTGCATAAACTATATAATAAATACAGTTATCATAGGAAAAACATGACAAATGTAAATAGTTCATAATTTAAATTAAACTAAAATCAAATTTGAGTGAGATAAGGGGGATGTTTATGAAAATTTATACGGATAGTGGTTCTGACTTACCGAAATCATTTTTTGATAACGAAGAAGTACATCTTTTTCCGTTACGCGTGTTAGTGAAAGGTGTTGAGTATGATGACATTATTGGCATCACAACAGACCAGGTATACGCGGCAATTGCTGAAGGTGAGCAACTTAAAACATCACAAGTTTCATTAGAAGTATTTATCAACGCTTTTGAAGAATTAGCAAAATCCGGTGAAGAAGGAGTTTATATTGCCTTTTCATCTGAACTGTCTGGTACATGCCAAACAGCAATTTTAGCAAAAAATCAGGTATTAGAAAGTTATCCGAACTTGAAATTAGAAATTATTGATACGAAATGTGCTTCTTTCGGGCAAGGCTTAGTTGTGAAAGAAGCCGTACGTTTAAATAAATTTGGCATTGAGTTTAATGAAGCCGTTGAAAAACTAACAACAATGGCTAATTCAATGGAACATCTATTTACAGTTGGCGATTTAAACCACTTAGCAAAAGGCGGTCGTGTATCAAAAGCGAGTGCTTTTATGGGTGGATTACTTAATATTAAGCCTATCTTAAATATGGATGATGGTAAGCTTGTACCAATAGAAAAAACACGTGGATTTAAAAAGGCTACCCAACGTATGATTGCCCTTATGAAAGAACGTGGAGGAGACTTTTCGAATAAAGTTGTCGGTATTTCCCACAGTAATGATGAAGAATTAATGCTAGAAATAAAAGCCGCAATTGCAGATTCATTACACCCGAAGGCAATTGAAACCACAACAATTGGTGCGGTGATCGGTGCACATGTCGGTCGAGGAACAATTGCTATTTTCTTTACGGGACAATAAGTATACATTGTAAAAGCTGCCTAGAAAATTACTTTCTAGACAGCTTTTTTTACTTAAATGAAAAAAAGCCCTGCAAGTGCAATACCGGTAATCGCTCCTAAAGCAATGCCATAACCAAATCCAGCACCGCCAAAGCCCCAAAATCCAATACCATAACCATTTCTATCGGGCATAATCCATACTTGGCGATTATCGACTTGTGTAATTCTACCTACATGCAGATTACCTTGATTATCTGTAATCCTTACCCGCTTCCCTTGATATTTGCAGCATAAATCATACGCCTCTTTTGGATGCATCTATTTCACTCCTTTCCTTACTTTTTTCTACTATATGTTCAAGCAATTCGCACATACGAGCGCTTCGTCTAATTCATACACTAAGAAAAAGGAGAAAATTATGCCCATTCTGGACACAAAATTATTGTTTGAAAAAACGGAGCATCGTGAGCTGGCAGCCTATCCAATCATCCAATCCATTTTCCCTCGATTTCCACCTGAGGCCGTTCAATTTGAACTTTTACAGCAGGGGCTGCTTCAACATGAGGAACTCCGCTTAACATTGGATGTTTGGCAAATATCAAAAAGACTTTTAGAGGAATTAATACTTTTATGGAACGGTCCGGATATACCTGTTGCCATTTTGCCAATAAAAAATGGATTTGTAAAAAATGGTGTTGCCTATCCTAATGGCATTTGTTTGTATGTATCCCCTCGCGTCACAATAAAAGAACTTCATGCACTGTTTACCCATGAATATCATCATATTTGTAGGCGCAGGTTTTTAATAGAACCCCCTACATTACTTGACTCATTGCTTATGGAAGGACTGGCCGAGCATGCGGTGGAAAGCTTATATGGAGAGTATGCATTAAGTTCATGGACGAAACGGTATTCCATGGAGGAAGTATTAAGTTATTGGGATACTCATTTCACCCAAGCATTGCATGTGTCAGGTTTGCATGAACATCAAGCCTTTTTATTCGGGGACTCGGCATTAAATTTACCCCCTTGGATTGGGTATTGTACCGGGTATCGATTAGTTGAAGCCTTTTTACAAAAGAAAGGTCCTTATGATGTAAAACAACTCCTCTCCATGCCTTCACTTTATTTATTAGAGGGTGCAGGATGGAAAAAGGGAGCAACCGAATAATTAATACGGTTACTCCCTTACATATTATTTTTGAACGACTGGCTCCGGATAATCAAAGCCTTTCGTGTCAACTTCAACTGTTTTTATCTTTTGATCTTCCAGCGGTTTATCATTTTCCGCGCGTTCAGCAGCAACAATCTCATCAACTGTTTCCATTCCTTCAGTTACCTTGCCGAATGCTGCATAGTCACCATCCAAATGCGTTGCTTGCTCCGTCATTATAAAGAATTGTGAGCCCGCCGAATCCGGATCTTGGGAACGAGCCATCGAGATTACACCTCGCTCGTGTGTTAACTTATTTTCAAATCCGTTTGAGGTAAATTCCCCTTTAATTGCATAATCAGGTCCACCCATACCTGTACCATCCGGGTCTCCACCTTGGATCATGAAACCGGGAATGACACGATGGAAAATTAGTCCATCATAAAACCCATCTTCTACAAGGGAGATAAAATTGGCCACTGTATTAGGAGCTGTTTTTGGCTCTAGCTCAATAACGATCTTTTCATCATTTTCCATTGTGATTGTAACAATTGGATTTTCTGTTACTTCCTCAGCATAATTTACAGTGGTTTCCTGATCTTCGTTTTCCGCCGTTTCCTTACCGCATGCAGCTAAAATGACGATTAACACTGTAAATAAAACTATTTGATAATACTTCTTCATTCACATTCATCTCCTTTTTCCAACTTAATTCCATCATACTACGGATATATATATTAGAGCATCAATTGGGAGCAGCGTTTTCATTAAAAAACATCTAAAACCTTGCAGCCGCAATGTTTTAGATGTTATATAAAATGCTTTTATTTAAATTCGACAGAAAAAACTATGGTTTTAAAATAAATTTAATACTTTGATCTTCATGGTCATGGAATTTCTTATATGCCTCACTAGCCTCAGATAGCGGCACTTTATGGGTAATGATTTCTGTTGGATCAATCTTCCCTTCAGCAACCATTTCATAAAGCATTGGACTATAATGAATAGCCGGTGCTTGTCCCGTTTTCACTGTTACATTGCGCTCGAAAATATTGCCTAATGGGAACATATTGTATTTTGAACCATATACACCTGTCAGCTGAATTGTACCGAATTTTCTGACAGCCTTAATTCCAACATCAATCGCACTCAATGTTCCGCCTTGAAGCTTTAGTTTTTGCTGTGCCTTTTCTACAAGGGACATTTTACCATCCATACCTACACAGTCGATCACTACATCGGCACCTCCATGTGTAAGCTCATGAAGATGATTTCCTACATCATCGAAATCATCAAAGTTAAATATTTCTACATTGTTTGTACGTTTTGCATGTTCTAAACGATAGTTTAAAGGGTCTACTACCATTACACGCTTCGCACCTTTCATCCATGCGAATTTCTGTACCATTAAGCCGATGGGGCCAGAGCCTAATACAATAACCGTATCTCCCTTTTTAACACCCGAATGTTCCACACTCCAATAGGCAGTCGGCAATACATCAGATATAAACAGCAATGCCTCATCTTCTAGTTCACAGTTGTCAGGTACTTTAAATGGTATGAAGTTCCCGTACGGTACACGCAAGTATTCTGCCTGTCCACCTGGGAAGTTACCATAGCGCTCTGTATATCCAAAATAGGCCCCCGAATCAATCGCCGGATTTTCGTTGGCATTGTCACATTGGCTTTCCAATTGATTTTGACAGTAGAAGCATTCTCCGCAAGCAACATTAAAAGGAATAACAACGCGGTCCCCTTTTTTAACTTTTGTCACATCAGGTCCGACTTCTTCCACGATTCCCATAGGTTCATGTCCAATAACAAAATCTTCTCGTGCCGGAACAGCCCCGCGATAAATATGGAGATCTGACCCGCAAATTGCCGTTGAGGTAATACGTACAATAATGTCATCTGGCTTTTCAATTTTTGCATCCGGAACTTCTTTTACTTCTACTTTTTTGGCACCTTGATACGTTACTGCTTTCAATAAAACCCCTCCTGTTGAATAAAGTATTAGAATTAAACTTCGGTAAAGTTATTCTGTAAGTTATATACCCTCCAGCCGAGAAAATAGACATAAAATCAGCCATTGTGTATTCTATTTACAGCTAAAAAACACTGATCCTTTATTAAAGAATCAGTGTTTTTATTTATGGCTGCTTAACATTATTACGTTCCAAATAGGCAGTATAGTTCGTCCCTTCTTTTAACGCTTTTTCCTCCAGTGGAATACGAATAGAAAGGATAATGAAATTTAAAATTGTGAAACAGATAGCTGTAAAATATGCCTGGAACATAAGTGGCAATACAGCAATCTCTAAACATACAACTAAATAGTTTGGGTGACGGATAAAAGAATACGGCCCCTTCGCTACTACATTTGCTCCTGGTAAAATAATAATTTTTGTATTCCAGAAAGATCCTAATGAAACTAGACACCATACTCTTAACATCTGCAACAATAAAAATAAAATGAGCCATATATAATGCGGCGTAAACTGTCCACTGAAAAATAAGACTTCAATAAGAAGGCTTACAAAAAAGCCAGTATGCAGTACAATCATGAATGGATAATGAGAGGCACCTACTTCATATGCTCCTTTAGCAAGCATTAATTTTTCATTTCTTTTTGCTATAACCAGCTCTACTAATCTTTGAATAATTACAAAAGCTAGTACAATATAAAAAATCAGCTTACTCCCTCCATTCCAATAATACGACTTCTCCGCTAAAACCTGGCCCTAGAGCCACTAGTAAACCTAAATTATCCGCTCTTTTTTCATTTAACATAAATTGCTCCAAAACATACAGAACAGTAGGAGAAGACATGTTTCCATTTTTTTGAAGTATTTCACGTGAAACATCTGTATGTTCCGTTGTTAAATTCAGTGT
Source organism: Solibacillus sp. FSL K6-1781 (assembly GCF_038630735.1). Classification (GTDB taxonomy): domain Bacteria; phylum Bacillota; class Bacilli; order Bacillales_A; family Planococcaceae; genus Solibacillus; species Solibacillus silvestris. The sequence continues at coordinate 4,077,376 of NZ_CP152038.1, forward strand.
TTCCTCGTATGCTTGCAATACTTTTTTTCCACCAGGATGTGCTACAAAGTTTACAATTTGTTCAGGTAAAACATCGTACTTATTTAAAAACTCATGGATAAATGGTCCAAGCCACTTTGAAATAATGACCGGTATGCTTTTTGAAAATACTACATGCAAACCGCTATTTTTTACATCCCAGCCCATTACATCTTCAGAATCCGGCATCCACTTTGAGCCACTTCCCTTAATATATGGGATTGGTACATTTTGCTCTAGCTCAACATCATCGCCGCACACGAGGGCACAAGCCGCTCCATCAGCAAATAATGAAGTACCTACGAGATTACTTTTAGAATAATCATCTTTCTGGAATGTAAGGCTACATAGTTCCACACAAACGACAAGTACCTTTGCATTTGGGTGCGCTTTGCAATAGTCAGACGCCCTACTAATACCTGCCGCTCCCCCTGCACAGCCTAGCCCCCATATCGGGATTCTGACTAGTTCATTTGAAAAAGGTAGAATATTCATAACACGTGCATCAATACTTGGTGTTGAAATGCCTGTACTACTAATAAAAATAATGGCATCTATATCTTCAGTAGAGATGTCCTGTTGTAAAAAGGAACGATTTGTTAAACATTTTTGAATGACTTCAACACTATACTCGGTAGCCAGTTTTATATAAAGTTCATTGCGTTCTTCAAATGTATGATCTTCACGATACCAGTCAGGTGAAACACATAAATTTCTTGTTTTTATTTCACCATTCTCAAAAACTTTTAATAACCGTTCTAACTTTGGAATTTTATGTTGGAAAAGCTCTTTCGTCAATTGCTCAATATTCGACTGAGCTAATGCGAAAGGCGGTGTATGCGTACTTACTGAAGCGATTTTTGGAATAGTAATTTCTCCTTATATGAGTTATTTTCTTTCAATGTATTGATAAAACCAAAAAAATATACAGAAATAGATGGAATATTTATGTTATTTTTCATGAATAATAGCACTATCCATTAACAGGACGGTGCTATTATCTTTTTTATTAATTTTTAAATGCAATTATTGAAGAACGACTACCAGCCTCTTCGTTTTGAACAACCACAGTCACCATGTGGTCTAAACGGTGTTCCACACATTGTATTAGTTTCGAAACACTCATTCACAACAGATTGTGTATGAGGGAAATAGTGTTGGTTGTTAATATAATGTTGGTTGACCGTTGTTAAATGTGATGGATGAACGTGTGGCACCACCGTGTTCGATATATTTCTTTGAACATATTGTCTCGTTGGCGATACTTGCGGTGATGCATACTGAGTTGGTCCTGTTTGCGTTGGTAATTGCTGTGCATTATTGAAAAACGATTGACCTCTTTCATCATTAAAAGAATTAAACCAGTTTCTATTAACCAATTTTATCCTCCTTCCTTCATCTTGATGTATCTTTACTAACGTATGAAAGGAATTCGGAATAACCTATTTACTTGCCTATTGTTTAGAAACAAATTTTAAAGAATAGGCTGTAATCTGCAAAAATAGTGAAGTAAAGTCAAAAAATATTTGTCTAGTAAAAACCTATTGAATCTTTTGTGATAATGGCGTGTAAAGTCTTTCCCATATTTCTTTTACACCGGCTGATGCGTGCCCTTTTGCATAATGAATATGGTCATTTTGCGATAATGCTAATATGGCTTCACATGCGTTTCCAACTGCAATTGCAGGATAGCCGAGATTGAAAAGACTGAGATCATTTTCCGAATCCCCCGCTACAACTACCTCGCCATCATAGTTACACTTATTAAGTACATATTTCAGAGCAGCACCTTTATTAATATTTGCAGGGAGAATATCTACATCTCTTTCACTGCTGAAAATAAGATCAACTGCTAAATTATGCTGCTTGATCGCTTTCTTAAGTATTTGAACCTGCAGTTCACTCGCAAAATAGGCCAATCGCCAAGGAGTATCAATTGGCTGTCTGGCGATGTCAATGGATTTTGCAATCGTATTAACCTGTTCAAAGTCTTCCTGCCTAATATTGCTCGCCCATTCCTGATCAAGCTCATATGAAGGACCAAGGTAGATCGAAGCTCCAACGTCACATATTAAAATGTCCGGCTTTGGCAGTTGTTCGCGTTCAATTAAATCAATCGCCGACTGCCTGTATCTTCCTGTAATGTATATAAGAGATGTGTTTTCAAGTGCCAGCGTTTCCCACAAATCGGTATGTGGAACCTTATCGCTAACAATCGTATTATCTAAATCTGTTGCTAAAACACGAGGTTTAAGGTAAGGAAATGTAAGCATTTTTTCGTTCATACAGCTCCTTTACTTTGCGGGAAATGAGAGACCAGTTAAATTCTTTCATTGCATATTGTTTTGCATCACGACGCATTTTTAATAGTTTAGGCGAGCTCTTTAAGAAATACGCCATGCTTTCGCTTAATTTTTGCACATTTGCTTTTGGTATATGAAGGCCAGTCACTCCGGATTTGACGACATCTTTTAGTCCGCCTACATGTGTCGCAATTACAGGACAGCCACAAGCCTGCGCTTCTGCAGCTACCATACCAAATGATTCATAATGTGAAGGCATAATGGTTGCTAAGGCACCACCGTAAAGGTTCTTTAACTGTTTTTCATTTTTGGGGCCGAGGAATAATACACGATCTTCCATTCCTTTAATTGCTTCTTTTAGCGGTTCGCTTTTTGGGCAATAGTTTTTAATATCAATTGATTCCGGACAGCCACCTGCAATAAGCAGTTTCACGTTATCTGGGACATCATTCTTTTTCAGCATATGTCTGAATCCTTCTAAAAGATCAAAAATCCCTTTTGAAGTTTCTAAACGGCCGGCATAAAAATAGTATGGAAATGCAAACTGGTCCACTTCCTCAGGGGATGTCAGATACACTGGTGAAACTCCTACCGGCACAACAGATACTGCACTTTTTTTCTTTGTAAAAACTTCAATCTGTTGCTTTTCATTTGGAGTAGTCGCAATAACTACATCCGCTTGCTCCATAATTAGTTTTTCAAAGTGCTTACGCTTACTTTCTATAAAGCCTGTACCTTGCTCTTTTGCAATGGCAAGGGAGTGATTTGTATGGCACCAGTAAAATGAATATTCTTTTTGCAGATTATATGCAAGTACTCCTGATAACCAGTAATGGGTATGAACAACATCATAGCTGCTTATATCCAGTGTTTCGGTCATTTCTTCGTATAAACGAGGAAGTAAAGTAAACATCTGATGCTTATCAACAAAGCCTTTTTGACCACCTGCAAAGCGGTAAACTTTACTGCGCTCACCCAGCTGTTCAACTGCCGGCTTTTGTTCACTACTCCAATGGGTAACAATATCAACACTGTACCCAAGCCCATCAAGCTGCAGGGCTAAATGTTTTACATAATTGTTTTGTCCACCTGCTTGTTTACTTCCAAGTGGAATTAAAGGGTCGCCATGATCGGAAATAAATAATATCTTTCTCAAATGAAATCTCATCCTTTCGTTCTTAAGCAGCGAATCATAGCTGTAAAAATTTACTGCTGTCTTGCTGATTTTTAATGAAATGATGGTAACTTTTCATAAAATTACTCTTCATTAGCTAGGTAGAATTTATAACTTCTTATGCTGTCCTTTATTCTCAATTGATTTAAACACCCTCACACTACCTAGCAAATAATAGAAGAGAGATTAAGGGTGTTGGAATTTTATATTATTAAATAGGTTCAATTGATAAGTACCCCACTCAATAAAAATTAAACAAAATATTCTAAAAAATAGTAAAAACAAAACTTTATTATTACACTAATTTTTTTAAATGGGTTAAAAGTACCTACATTTTGTAATCTTTATAAGCCAGCACACTTTATTTAAATCACTTCAAGCTTGACCTCAATATTGCCTCTTGTTGCTTTTGAGTAAGGACATACTTCATGTGCTTTATGCACCAGTTCTTCTAATTGATCGCGCTCTATATCTGTGCCTTTCACCTGAAGCACAACACCAAGCTTAAATCCTTGATCTTGTTCATCTTTCAATAAGCTGACATTAGCTGTTACTTCAGAAGTAAATTTAATACGGGCTTTACTTGCCGTTAATTGGAGAGCGCTATCAAAGCAAGCAGCATAACCTGAAGCAAATAATTGTTCCGGGTTTGTTGCATTTTCAAGTTTTTTTGCTCGCGGTGTTCCTGGCATTGCTGTTTCAAATTGAATTACCCCATCATCCGACTGTACTTTCCCTTCACGTCCTCCTGAAGCAGTTGCAATAGCAGTAAATAATTTTTCAGACATTCCACTTCCACACCTTTCATTTTTAAATACAACTTATCCTTACCCGTTTTTTTCTTTTTCCAAAAGTGTTTTTGTTAATTAATTGTTAAATTCATGATGAAGTAGCAATAAATTATTCAGCAAAAAATTTTTATAGGTCGATATAATTGCCAAAATGAGTGATGAGGGCTTGTGTTTCTTTATAGGATTTATACAGTCCAATACTTTTTTTACTATTTCTCTATACTATTTTTTCCCCAAACAAATTGGATGCAAGTGTTGTTAATCAAGCGATTGCTTATGTTTTGAATTGATAATCGGGGGTATCAACTTACAAGTATTCGTTGGGAGGGGATAGTAATATGTTTGGCATATCCGATCTCATTTCACTTGTCATTTCTGCATTTATTATCCTGCCTGCTGTTGTATTTATTCGGGAGATGGGATACGTAATAGTCAGTTGGCTTTTCGGAGTAATTAAACCAAGAGTAACGATCGGATCCGGGCGTAGAGTTTTTAAGTTTGGTATGTTCGATATCCGCAGTTGCTATCATTTTTATAGCTGGTTTTCGTATGACAAATTAAAACATGAAAATAAGTTTGCCTATATTAGCATTTATTCGGGACCTATTTTAATCAATCTTGTATTCGGTCTTACAATTAATTTTCTAATTGCTAATGGGGTGATTGAAGAATATAAAACATTTTGGGATCGCTTTGTTTTTTATGCATTTTATTATGTATTATTCGATGCAGTTCCAATGACCACATTTAACGGAAAACCAAATAACGGGATGATAATTTATAAGATGATTCGTTATGGAAAGCGGATCGACTCATCTAAGGAACACATTCTCCCCTCAACATCGGAAGTGGAGAAAGAATACCAGGAATACATGAAAGAAATTGACGAAAATGAAAAGAAGGTAAATAAGGAAAATCATTACTAAATCAATCAGCTTGTAATTGCCGAACCAAAATGTTAAATGATATAACCTGTTTGCAATTTGAAAAGTAACTTTCAATAAAAAAGAACCAAGGCTTATGCCTTAGTTCTTTAATTCAATGTACAAAATAGATGTCAAATATAAATTAGTTCCAGGCAGTTCGTTCACTTTCAGCCTCGTTCATGCCTGTTTTATTTCTTTTAGCAGGAACATTGCTTTCTTTTGCTGGAGCTGCATTAAAAATAAAATCAAGTTCTGATACAAACTCTTCTTGCTTGGAGTTTTTACGATTTTGATTTACTTCTAGCTTATTCGCACTTTGCTTGCGACTTGCTTTTGCATAGTTGCGTTTAAAATCCATATTTGACATAGCCATCCTCCATTGATTTTTATTTGAAAAGTATAAAAATCTTTTCCCCTTTATACTTTTCATTTTAAAGTTTAACCACTCTTACTTCCTTTTATTAAAAATATATACAATCTCCTTTCCCTAATTAGTGAATTAGTTCCCTCCTTTTTTTATCTCTCGTATGAAAGTTCTACTATTTTACCAAATTAATAGGAAGATAGATTTACCCTATATTTACCATACTGATACTATTTATCAATCTTTTGGAAAATACAGAAATTTCGATATTCGGGTAAATTCAATTGTGATAAATTGGTAATACCGCATTAAACAGAATAGTGCGAAAATTTAATACAAAGGGGAAATGAGGATTGAAAAAGTTTAAATTTACGAGATTCTTTAGCAGTATTTTAGCTTTCGTTATGGTGCTCTCTTTATTAGTTCCATTCTCGAATGCAAGTGCTGAGGAATTAAAACCATTCAAGCAGGGTGGACAGAGTGAAAGTACCCTCCAGCTAAAAGCGGCGATTGCTGAACAGCTAAGCTTGTCTAAAGATGGTCCAACTCTTCATGAAAGCCTGCAAAATATTTCAGGCAATCAAGAGGTTGCAGTTATCGTTCATTTATCTGAAAAACCGGTAGCTTTAGAGCAAGGAATCAGCCAAATTAAAGGCAAAAAATTTTCTAATGCCCGCGCAAATGAAGTTCGCGCAAATGTAAAAGCACAACAGGCAAAAGTAAAAAAAGAGTTAACTGCCAAACAGGTTCAAATGACTCAAGGATACACTTTTGATACGGTACTAAACGGGTTTGCAGCAACAATTAAAGCAAATGACATTCCAAAACTGCTATCAGTAGAAGGAATCACTTTAATTGAACCGGATGCAACAGTATACGCATCAGAAGACATTACAACAAAATCGAAATCATCAGAACTTATTAAAGATGAGCAATTGGAAGCACAAATGAATACAAGTATTTCTTTCCTTGGTATTGAAAATCTTTGGAATGAAGGAATTGAAGGACAAGGGATAAAAGTGGCAGTACTTGATACAGGTATTGATGCAGACCACCCTGAATTTGCTGACATTTATAAAGGCGGGAAGAACTTTATTCCTAACTCTTCAACTTATACTAAACCTCGTGCAGATGACGATGCATCGGAAACATTACCTTCAGAGCGCCCAGCAGGTACTCCTGAATTCAATGCAAACGGAAGCTCGTTCTATACTTCTCATGGAACGCATGTTGCCGGGACAATTGCGGCAATTGGCGCTAACGAATTCGGTATTAAAGGGATTGCTCCAAAAGTAGACCTTTATGCTTACCGCGTTCTTGGAGCATACGGAAGCGGTGCGACATCAGGTATTGTTAAAGCAATTGAAACAGCTGTTATAGAAGAAATGGATGTTATTAACCTTTCACTTGGTGGTGGTGCTAACACTGAAACGGATGCAGGATCATTTGCGATCAATAACGCAATGATGGCTGGAACAATCGGTGTTGTTGCAACAGGAAACTCAGGTCCAAACCGTGGAACAATGGGCACACCTGCAACTGCCCGCTTAGGGATTGCAGTCGGTAACACAACAAATCCGGAAACAATGTATAACGGAGAGGTTAATATTACAGTTGGCGACTATAACTTTACAAAACAGCTTCCTTTAATGGGAACAACTTTTGGTAAAAACTTAGCAGCTCAGCTTCAAGGTGAGTTTGATCTAGTTGCGATTCCTGGAAACGGGGAAGTGAAAGATTTTGAAGGAATTGATGTTGAAGGTAAAGTGGCATTAATTTCGCGCGGTAGTATTGCATTTGTTGATAAAATTGCAAATGCTAAAGCAAACGGAGCAGTCGCTACAATTATCCATAACTTTGCCGGTGGAACGAATGCACCCGACATTTCAGGCACATTCCTTGGTGATTCATTTGAGTTCCTGCCAACATTCGATATGTCTGTAACAGACGGTAATGCAATTCGTACTGCATTGGCTGGTGGAACTGGAAAAGTAAGCTTTGGCAAGTTTGCTTCAACTACGACAACTGGCGATGATGTAAACTCTTCCAGTTCACGTGGACCTTCTACACCAAACTTTGATATTAAACCGGACGTAACAGCGCCTGGAACAAATATTATGTCAACGATTCCTATGTATAAATCGGACTTCCCTGAAGCAGTTTACAACGAAGCGTATGCTCGTAAAACAGGTACTTCTATGGCAACACCGCATATTGCAGGTATTGCAGCATTAGTAAAACAAGCAAATCCAGATTGGGATGCTTTCGATGTAAAAGTTGCCCTTTCGAATACAGCAAAAGTGCTGGATACAGCAAAATATGATGTGTTCTCTCAAGGTGCGGGACGCGTAAATGCCTATGCAGCGGCTCACCCGAAAATTCTTGCGTATGCACTTGATACAGCAGTTTTAGATGCTACAGGTGCTGTTGTAGACAACAAAAAAGGGACGGTTACTTTTGGTCCTCAATCATTGAAAGACGGAAACATTTCTGTAACGAAACAAGTATTAGTTAAAGATATGGAAGGAAATGGCGGTAATTACAACGTATCCGTAGATGTGACAAAAACATTTGGCGATGCAGCTGTTACAGTCGATCAGTCTACCTTTAATTTAGCTGGTGAGCAGCTTTTAAACATTACATTAACTGCTTCACAAGCTGTGGCACCAAATGGCTCTGAAATTTTAGGCTTTATCCATATAAACGGTGGATCTACAGAAGCTTCATTGCCATTCGCGGCTGACTTCGGTAGCGCGGCAGTAACTGAAATTAAAGATTTCAACATTACAGAAACAGACCTGTCATTTAACGGTGATGGCATCAAAGATTCAGCGGTACTTTCATTTACCCTGACTGGTGATGTTACAACAAACTATATCGAGCTTTGGGACATTATGAATCCTGAAGGCGGAGAATATGGGGACGGTTATATCGGATATCTGCATGCAGGTTCTGCACTAGGAAAAGGATCTTATACGCTGAATGTTGGCGGGCAGTATAAGCCATGGGGCAGTGCACCTTCAACTACGATTCCGGATGGTCTATATACAATTGACTTTACTGGTCTTGCAGCTACAGGAACAGTTTCGGATTATGTCGGACCAATCGTTGTAAAAACGACAAAACCGGAAATTAAAGGTTCAGTAGCTGAAGGTGTAGCTACAGGACAAGTAACAGATAAGTATATCGACTACAATGAAGAATTATATTTATACGGCTTAGATTACAATTTAAATGATAAATTAAAAGCTTCATATGTTGCGACTGTAAACGGCGAAGTACAAGCACCGGTTGCATTCGACTTAAATCAGAATGGCAGCTTTACATTCCCGGTAACAGCAGAAACAAATGCTGTAACAGTAGTCATTACAGATGCTGCAGGAAATGTTGGCGAAGCGACTATCTTTGAAAAAGAATTAGTAGAACCAGTTGTCACTCTTTCTGTAACTCCAACAGAGCTTGATTTAACAGCTGGTGAAACAGCACAGCTTGCGGTAACGGAAACAACAACACCTGCTGAAGGCGAAGCAACAGAAAAAGACGTAACTTCACAAGCTACGTATGTTGTGGCAGACGAAAATGTTGCTACAGTTGTAAACGGTTTAGTAACTGCAGTAGCGGAAGGCACAACGACAATTACTGTTAAACATGGTGAAAATGAAGCGACAGTAACTGTAACAGTTAAAGCTCCTGCAATAGAAGAACCAGTTGTAACACTGGAAATCGACCAAACTCAAGTTGAGACAAGCATCGGTAAAGAAGTTAAGGTTAAAATTACTGAAGTATCAACGTTGAACGGTGAAACAACAGAAAAGGATGTTACAAACCTTGCAAACTACCAAGTTGAAAACGAGAAGATTGCTACTGTTAAAGCAGGCACTGTAAAAGGAAAAGGCCAAGGTACTACTTCTGTTACAGTAACATATGGTGAGCATACATTAACGTTTGATGTGACTGTTGTAAAGCCTGGTAACGGCAATGGCAATGGCAATGGCAATGGCAATGGCAATGGTAATGGCAATGGCAATGGCAATGGCAATGGCAATGGAAATGGCAATGGCAATGGCAATGGCAATGGCAATGGCAATGGCAATGGCAATGGCAATGGCAATGGCAATGGCAATGGCAATGGCAATGGCAATGGTAATGGTAACGGTAAAGGTCCTAAAAAGAACAATGAAGTTACCGAATTTGAAATTTAATTAATAAAGCCAAGTTTAAGCTTCGTCCCCGATGGAGCCTAAACTTGGCTTTTTTGTCCTATGAAGAAAAAGGATGCTTTTATTAAAGCACCCCTTCACACTTTATCCTATTACTATTTCTTTTTTCTTATTAAACTCTTCGTTTTCCAAGTTCACTTTTTCAGGTTTAACAACGAATATACTAATTAAAGTGGCAAGCGTAAACAAAGCTGCAATTACGTATAATACCATGTCATAAGATTGGGTTTTTTCAAGAATAATGGCACTTAGCTGGTTGCCTGTCAATCCTGCAAACGCCCATGCAGATAAGGCTAAGCCATGCACAGTTGAGATACTGTCGATACCAAAGCGGTCTGATAACAGTGGCGGTAACGATGAGAATCCTCCCCCGTAACCTGCATTCACAATACAAAGTAAGGCAATGATAAGAATGGCCATGGAATTATTTATTCCATCAAATATAACGGTACATAAAATAACGACAATGGAAGAAATGAAAATAATTTTATAAATGGAGTTCCGATCTTTTAAACGGTCCCCCCAAGAAGAAAATGCAATTCGTCCGCCTGCATTAAAAATAGCTGTGAGCGAACTAACTAAACCAATCGCTCCAAATCCAATGAATGCTAAAATGCCTTTTTCCTGTGAAATTAACGCTAAGCCACATGTAATGTTAATATAGAACATTAGCCAAATACCGATAAATGTCTTATTCGTTAATACTTTTCTATAACTAAAGCTTTGCATTTGTAAACTTTCTTCTTCATATCCAGCCGGTTTCTTTAAAATTAAGTGTCCGACAACCATCATTACTAAATAGATTGCTGCCAAAATATAAAACATAGTATAGATATTTGTCGGATTCACTAAAATACCTTCACTATTGCGATCACCAAGTAACTTTTCCATTAATGGACTTGCAATAACTTTTGCTAAGCCAAATCCTGCAACAGCAAGACCCGTTGCTAATCCCTTTTGTTCTTTAAACCAAAGCATCAGTGTTTTTACAGGTGTTAAATAGCCGATTCCAAGCCCAACCCCCATAACAACTCCATATGAAATATAAATTCCCATTAATGATTTTTGATAAATAAAGAATCCTGTTGCTGCCATCCCTACAACAAAAAATATGGCCGCAAGTAAGGATGACTTATGAATATCTTTTTCAACAAATTTCCCGCCAAAAGCAGCAGACATACCAAGAACAAAAATAGCTATACTGAATGCCCATTCCACTTCACTGACAGGTTTTCCGATGTAAGAGGCAATATCACCCTTAAATAATGACCAGCAATAAACTGTACCAATACTACAGTGAATCAATAAAGCCGGAATGACAGCTCGCATCCACTTGTTTTCAAACTTCCCCACATTAAAACTCCTCATTATTCATTTAACCAAAAACACGAACTTTAATTAAAAATAGATAAATATAGTTCGTATATAAACTATATTATTAATTATAATAAGTGATTTTTAGATTAAATATTTTATTTTCACGAACATTAACAAAGTGATTATATAATAATATTCATGATAAATGAATAATAATTTTAATATAATTTTTAAATTGCTAGAAATGATTCATATATTATTCAAATTATTCTGTACTTTAGAAAATAAAAAACAGCCTAATTTAGTAATTAGACTGTTTGAAGCAGCAAAATATATCTTCTTGTTTAATCGGGTAGAATTAAAATCTATTTAAATGTTATTTTCACAGCATAGCCTAGATTTCGGAAAAAGCCTGCGAGAACTTTCTCCGCACTTTTTTCTGCTGATTCCAGCAACCCGATTTCAATGGCTTCATCTTTAATTTGCTTTTGCGCTACTGCTGCCAGATTATATCCCTCATCCCACTTCACTTCCCCACGGAATAATCCTTCGTCCGAGAAAGTTTTGACATCTTCCATTTGAATAGCAGGATCCTGTATCAGTGTTGCTCGTGGCAGGACAATCTCTAACTCTTTATCATCTTCGTTGATTTTAATATCAACCGAAGTTATTCCTTTAAGATCAACACCTGCAATGACTGTGGCAGGGACAATTAATAATAGCTCCCTTTTTGTACCTGGTAAATTAACCGAAATATCATTTCCGAACAGCTTATTATCCTTTTGTTCAATGACTACTTTCACATGTGCTTCAGCCGTTGCGAGCGTTGCTAATTCCTGAACCTGTTCTACAAATACTGTACTATCTTTTTTCAATGTATTACCCAAAAATAACCAAGTACCACCGAATGTGATAAGGATAAGAAGCAATGCAATTAATAAAATCTTAAATCCCCAAAATTTTAATATAACCTTAAATATTGCTCCGGAAATATTGGCGTTTCCTCTGTGCTGTCCTATAACCGCTGTGGCAGCACTTTCTTCCTCACCCTTTTTCAATTCCTTCAATACTTGTTCAATTTGTGTTAATGCTTCTTCTTTTTTACTCATGGCATCTCCCCCCTTCCCGATATCTTGTTAAGGAAAATTAAATTATAGTTTCCAGATTTATACTTGAATATCATATCAAATTATTTACCTTTATTAGTACTAAAAGAGGTGACTACGAGATATAACTCAAAAGGTGTAATCATTTTTCATTTTTTTCAAATCTTGTTAATAGCAATTTTCATTAAATACATTTAAACTATCGAATGGAATTATATTAAGAGAGGTTACAAAATGAAAAAACAATCGTTGTTTATACGAGGAACTCTATTTGCAGCAATTTTAACAGGTTTATTCTTTGCACTTTACAAAAGCGGTATTTCTGTTTCCGATCTGTCACCCCAGCTTATTTTAGAGCTTGCTCATAATAATCTAACTATCGTTATTTTAATAATGATGTTATTAATGCTCTTGCAAAACTTATTTACATTTATTCCGTTAATTTTAGTTATCACAATTAATATTGCATTATTCGGGTTTTGGCGCGGTTATTTTTTTAGTACATTCAGCAGTGTTATTGGAAGTACATCGATTTTCATTTCCATCCGCTATTTTTTTGCAAACTTAATTACTTCGGAAAAACTAAAAAAATATGAGCAGAAAATCAATCAAAACAGCTTTCTATTTGTTCTTTCAGGACGTATTTTGCCATTCCTTCCTACGAATCTAATTAACATCGTATCCGGCTTAAGCAAAATGAAAATATCGTATTTTATCTCAGCTACTACAATTGGTAACATGATTTATGGACTTGTATTAGCCTCTATTTCTTTTGGAATTATCTCTGTCTCACAGCAATATAGACAACTATTTTATGTGATTATTGCAATTGCCGCCATTATCGTTGCGGTTCGATTCATTAAAAAGCAACGTACAAGCAGTATTTAAAAAAGAAGGTATTATACCTTCTTTTTTTATTGCGCTAATTACACAACAGCCTAATTATTTTTCTTTTGGATAAAGGAAATAATATTAATATACAATGCAGTCATCTCTTCAGGGGTCTTGTCTAAATTATTTTGAACCCATTGTTCAATTAATCCTAAAAAAGCAGATGTGATAAAGGCTAAAAAGTACTCCATCGGGACCTTTAAATTTGCATTAAAACTTTCATTCCCCTCCAAGTTTACACGCACTTTTTCTGAAAAGGCTGCTCTAAACCGAAGATGAAAACCCGCTCTTCCATGTTCACTTAAAAAGATTTTTAAAAATGGTGCCTGCATTTTTATCGAATTAAATAATGCGGAAGCTAATTGCTCTTGTCCTTTTTCAAACGTATGTGTAGATGAGTAGTTTAATTGCAATTCATCAATATGATCCCCTAGCTCTTCAAACAGTTGTAATTCAATCTGATCTAGCAAATCAAACTTATCGATAAAGTGTAAATAAAACGTTCCACGATTAATCTTGGCTGTTTTCGCAATATCCCCTACTGTAATTGAATCGAAAGTTTTCTTTTCCAGCATCTCCATAAATGATTTTTGAATAAGCTCTTTTGTTCTTCGATTTTTTTCTGTATAAACGCTCAAAAAAACACCCTCTTCCACCAAAAATGAACAATCTGTTTATTTTGTTGATTGCTTTGATTTCCCCTTAAATTATAAAATAAACGAGTAATAATAAACAACATGTTGAAATTTGAGAAAGGGTGAAATTCATTTGAGATTATTTAAAGAAAAATTAGCATGGGCTGCTCCTATTGCTGTTATATTAATCATTGCACTATTTTCGGTAAACTTATTCGCACAAGGAAATCCGCAAGTAAAAAATCTGCCGGTTGCTCTTATTGTTAACGATGAGGGGCAACACGTTGAAACTGTTCGCGAGGCTGTTGAACAAATGAGTAAAGGTATAGACGGTGCAGAGCCCGTTATAGCATTTACAAATGAGAATGAAGAAAATATCAAGGCACTTTTTGCAGATAAAAAGTATTATGCAGCACTTGTCATTCCTGAAGGCTACAATGACACATTACAAAATGCACTAACAAACAATGAAGCGGCAAAACTTCAAATATATATTAACCAAGGCTTTAATATGACAGGTGCAAACTTTGCAAAAACTGCTTTAAACGGTTTTGTAAATGAGGTAAATAGTCAATATTCCGCCAACTTCCTAGCACAGCTTGGCACTGAAAAAATTGATGCAACGCAAGCTTCTGTTTTAGTAAATCCAATTGTTCCTGAAGAAAAAATATACAATGCTATAACAGCTTCTACTGCAAATGGTAGTGCTCCAACTTTATTGGCAGTACCTGCATGGGTAGGGGCGTTAATCGGTGGATTCATTGTATTTTTAGCAACATCAGGCATCTTGAAGAAAGAACTGTTAACACGTAAACAAACATTAGGCCTTATTGGCGGGCAAGTATTATTCGGCATTATTATCGCCCTATTCTCAGGCTTTACTGTTGCAACACTTTCACAGATCGCCGGTATTAACATGCCAAGCTACTTCCTAGTTGCCTTCTTTGTATCATTTGCGGCATTCTGTTTCTACTTATTAGTATCAGCAATTACCGCATGGATCGGCAAACCGGCCATTACATTATTCATGGTTGTCATGCTTTTAGGTATGGGTGTTCTTATGACACCACAGGAAATGCTTCCAAGTTTCTTCGTAAACTTCATTCGTCCTTGGGTACCAATTCGCTTTGCTTCTGAAGGTTTACGAGAAATTTTCTATTTCGGTAGCGGATTTTACACAGGCGCATCCTTTAACACAATTTTAGTAATTGGTATTGCAGGTTTGGTTATTTTCTTACTGTCTATTTTCAAACCGGTAAAAGTTAAAGAACAACAGAACTAACATATTAAAAAACGTTATTTTGCATTCAGCGCAAAATAACGTTTTTATTTATTATTTAATTTCTTTGTACATTAAACTGCGCTCTGGATTCTTTATTCTTTCGATGACCCGTCATTTAAATAAACTTCACCGTCTTTATAAACCATTTGTTCTGGATAACGCAGGTTTATAACTGCATCTTGAAGTTCTTGTGAAGGAGCCCGTGTTGAAAGCGAAACAATAATATTAGTAGCGAAGGCAGCAATTGCTCCGAAAATACCAGCACCTGTATCAATGATGCCTAATATCGTAAAGCCACCGTACTTCGCACTAAAGATGTAGATAAGTGTTACCGCTAATCCGACAAGCATTCCCGCTATTGTTCCTTTTGCATTAGCACGCTTCCACCAGACACCTAAAACGAGTGCTGGGAAGAAGGTACCTGTTGCAAGCGCGAATGCCCATGCAACAATTTGAGTAATGGCACCAGGTGGGTTTAATGCAATAATACCAGCCAACAGTGTTGCCACAACAATTGAAATACGTCCTATTAACAGGCGTTTTTGTTCAGAGGCTTGTGGATTGATGATGCGATAATAAATATCGTGTGCAAATGACGAGGATATAGAAATCATTAAACCACCAGCTGTAGATAATGCAGCTGCCATTGCGCCTGCTGCCACGAGTCCAATAACAAACACACCTAGGTTTGCGATTTCAGGTGTTGCCATTACGACAATATCGTTGGCTATTTGCAGTTCTAGCCATTGAAGAATGCCATCACCATTCGTATCGGCTATCCCTAATTTGCCTGTATCAATCCATGATTGAGTCCAAGCCGGTAGCTCAGCAATTTTTCTACCAGCCACTTCCGTCATTAAAATAAAGCGAGCAAAAGCGGCATAAGCTGGTGCGCTAAAATATAAAAGCCCGATAAAAACTAATGCCCATGCACCTGACCAACGAGCCGCCTTCATAGTACCTACTGTATAAAAACGTACGATTACATGCGGAAGCCCAGCTGTACCACACATTAACGTAAACATAAGAGCTAAAAACTGCCACTTAGTTCCATTTGTAAAAGGTGCAAAATACTCCGAAATACCGAGTTCCCGGTCGAGTTCACCCATTTTCGTTAAAATTTCACCATAGGAAATCCATGGTAAGGGATTACTAGTCAAATGGAATGACATAAAAATAACAGGTACTAAATATGCGATAATTAAAATCACGTATTGTGCTACTTGAGTCCAAGTAATACCTTTCATACCACCAAATGCAGCATAAAATGCAATGAGCACAACGCCGATTAGCGTTCCAATTTTCGCATCAATTTCAAAGAGACGTCCAATTACTACACCAGAACCTGATAGCTGTCCGATTGAATACGTGAAGCTTATAATAATTGTACATATAGCTGCTATTATTAGTGCTGCTTTACTATTAAAACGGTCCCCAATAAATTCTGGCACAGTATAGCGACCAAATTTACGAAGCTGCGGTGCAAGTAATATCGTTAAAAATAAATATCCGCCAGTCCATCCCATAATATAAGCCAATCCATCATAGCCAAGTAACATGATCGTACCAGCCATCCCGATAAAGGATGCTGCACTCATCCAATCTGCCCCAATTGCCATCCCATTAAAAATTGGTGGCACTCCACGACCAGCAACATAGAAGTCCGATGTTTGTTTAGCAGTGTTATAAACTGCAATCCAAATATATAAAGCAAATGTTGCCAGTATAATTAACATTGACACTATAAATTGAGTATCCATAAATTACCTCCCTTCATTAGTGATTCATCATATTGTTTGCGCCTATCTCTTCATTTCGCGCTTCACTAATCCCATACTTTTTATCAATTTTGTCCCCAACAATTGCATTTACAAAAAGTAAAATAATGAAAGTAAGCAAAGCTCCAATTGCCCCCATAAAATAGTGGAACGGGAAACCTAAAAATTGAACTTCAGTTAATGAGTCTGCAAGCGCTACCATAACAAAAGACACTAAAAACCAAATAACAAAAAAAATAGCCATGTACGTATTTTTCTCACGGAAATAGGCATCAGCAACTTTTTTGTCGATTTTTTTCATCTAGACCTTCTTTCTTCAAATTTTTATCGTAAATCAAAAATAAAAAGAATTGTTTCCTTTAACGGAAGCGGTACTAAAATCACCTTAACAACCATTAAAATAATAAGTCCGATTACTGGAAAGGTGAGAGCGATGAAACGTTTTTTTATTAGTCCATAAGCAAGACAGCAAATGGAGAAAAGAATAATGAACAGCAGCAACTAATTCCCCCTTTGTCTCCAAGTTTTTTTTAATGTATGTTGAAAATGTCCAGGATAAAACGACTATAGAATAAAAAATCCAGTTGAGTACGAATATTAAAACAGACAAGCATGAAAAATTAAAACCACCTGGAACGATGACAAATCAACGTTCCAGGTGGTATTTATTAAAACACTTATAATATGGTTTGTTTCCTCTTTTATCGAATTTGATTTTTCTTATAAACTTAAACACAGAATACATAATTATTAATGATTCCACGGTTTACTATGTTATATTGAAATAGTAGTATTTTTGACATCGAAAATGTTAATTTAAGATTGTTAAATCAGCATTATTGGGTGCCAAACCCATTAGAGTTCTTCAGGAACAAAGAATTCTACCGCAGCATCTCCAAGTGGGATGCTGCTTTTTTGTTTGTTTCCGAAACAAGTTAATATCCTCTAAGCTTTTTCATATCTATTTTCTTACACACCAATAATGGTTCTGAATTTTTAAGATTGCGGCAACCAAATTGTAAAGATTGTGCCTTTTTCCTTCTCACTTTTTACTTTTATTCTTCCTCTATGCAACTCAATAATGTGATAGCTCATCGATAATCCCAGTCCCAACCCGCTTTTTTTCGTTGAATGAAAAGGAGTGGATAGTTTTTCTAAAGTATCTTTATCCATTCCAGATCCATCATCTCGGATTGTAATTTCAACCTCACCATCAGATTGATTTTGATTGACAGCAATTGATATATTGCCTTCAAAGTCAATGGCTTCAAAGGAATTTCGTAGGACGTTTAGAAAAACCTGCTTGATTTTATCCTTATCTACATTAATTTTATTTTTAAAAGTAGCCTGATAATGGACCTTTATATTTTTATTTTTAAAATCATTTTCCATTAACGTTAAAATATCTTCTATAATTTCATGTATACTCACTCTGGATTTAGAGACTTCTTTTGCATCTGGTTTAGCCATCATTACAAATTGCTGAACAAGATTTTTTATTCTTTCTAATTCACTGAAGATGATTCTAAAATATTCTTTTTGCTTGTCATTATCTGTTTTTAAATTTACCTTAAAGACTTCTAATAAACCTATGATTGAAGTAAGAGGATTTCTAATCTCATGAGCAAGTCCGGCACTGATCTTTCCTATTGCTGATAATTTCTCACTTAGCATAAGTTGCCTTTCTAATACGAGTCTTTCTGTAATATCTCTAAACTGGCCAAATACTCCATTTATTTGGTTGGATTCATTATAAATTGGAAATGAGTCAAATAAATACGTTTTATTGGATATAGATATTTCAATATCTTCGTACTTTTTACTCCCTCTCAAAACATTTTCCATGTACCCGCCAATTACTGCAATTTCTGTAATAGGGAGATTGCATATTTCTTCTTTATTGCAAGATAATACTTTCTCAGCAAAAGGATTTATCTCAATTATTTTTCCGTCCTCATTGGTCATAATGACCCCGTTTCGACTGTTTTCCATCAGCACTTGATTTAAGATTAATAATTTCTTATTTTGCTGCTTTACTTTAACCTCACGTTCTATAGAATCCACCGCAGACTGGAGTAATCCTGAATGGAATGAACTTGCATGATGAGCAGCCATCATCACCGAAATAGTCCCGCCTATTTTACCTAAAGAATTGAATGGTACAGAGAAACAAGCACTTTTATGTAAATAACGGAAGAAATGGTCTGATCCAATGAGTTGGACAGATTCCCCTAATTTTAGTGCCATTTCAATACTATTCGTTCCCGCCTCTTCTTCCTTTAACCTGATTCCGGTAGATAAACCTAACGATTCACTTTGGCACTTAATCATTTCATCTCCGTACAACTCAATAATGTATCCTTCATGATCAGTGATAACGATTAAAACAGCTGTCCCATCAAGTTCAGCTATTAACTTCGTCATAAATTTTCTCGCCACTGTAATGGTATCTTCAAGCACCTTCTTTTTTTGTACCAACTCACTTTTTGACAATTTCCCTCCAGGAATCGGAAATTTATAAGGATCCAATTTCCTATCAAGACATCTTTGATGCGAATTATATATATATTCATTTCTAGTTTCCATTTTTTTAAAGCCACCATTTGCAATTTATTTGTTATTCCATCCAATCTATTAAGAATACCATTACTTGTACATTTAGGTAGATATGCTTATAAAAATATAATACTAGAAACTCTATTAATTTTAATTCCAGTTATATCAATGAATAATCTATTAATGCCTTAACTATATAACTTCCGGTAATTGTTCTATTCTTGGTATGATGTTAAGGTTGTGTAATTACTATGTCACACATTTACATATCTAAGAAAGAGGTATTTATGCACTCCACAGAATTATCAAAGCAACATTGGTTGCTGATCTTAACACTTTCTTTATTAACATTTGTTCTCGGGACAAGTGAATTTGTTATTGTCGGAATTTTAACAGATATTTCTTCAAGTCTTAATATGACTAATGTAAAAACCGGCACACTCGTTTCTGCGTTTGCAATTACGTTTGCCATCGCTACACCACTGGTGATGTCAGTAACAAGTCATTTACCAAAGCGAAAATGGATGTTGTTTTTAATAGCATCTTTCATCATTCTAAATGCTTTGTGCGTAATTTCGACGAGCTATATCATGCTCCTTACACTACGGATTATGACAGCGATTGTAACAGGAGTTTTAATCTCTCTAGCCATGATTGTAGCAAGTGAAACCATACCGATTAAAAAACGCGGACTTGCTATTTCATTCGTTTTCGGTGGTTTCACACTTGCAAATGTCGTTGGAGTGCCAATTGGTATTGTTATCGCCGAAGATTACGGCTGGAATGCCACTTTCATGTTAACCACTTTCCTAGGAGGATTGGCGTTTTTGGCATCCTTTTTTGTCTTACCTCATAAACTCAGCCAAGTACGCAGTTCGATACGTGATCAGTTTTCTTTATTGACCAAGCCTCGTATATTGATGGCTTTTTTCATTCCTGCACTCGGATTTGGCGCAACTTATGCAGTCTTTACATACCTTGTACCAATCTTGAAAGAAATGGGAACACCAAATAAGTCAATTAGTATAATCTTATTTAGTTATGGGTTTATTTCGATTTTCAGCAACATCCTCGCTGGTAAAATTGCTAGCCAAAATGCAATCGGTCGCCTTCGGTTTGTTTTTCTCGTGCAAGCAGTTGTTCTGACAAGTTTATTTTGGACTACCAATCAATTTGTTTTAGGATTAATAAATATTGGATTAATGTCGTTAATGGCTATCCTTTTAACAACATCTACTCAGCTATATTTAATTGACCTTGCAGGAATTTATCAGCCAAAAGCAACAGGACTCGCCGCTTCACTAATGCCAGTGGCAAGCAACGTAGGCATCGCTTTTGGTTCTGCATTAGGTGGAATTGTGTACCATCAAGGAAATTTAATGAATGTAGCTTGGGTCGGTGGGATAATTGCCGTCTGTGCAAGTCTGCTAACTTTCTTTAGTCATCAATTAGACCAAAAACAAAATACATCAGAATAGAAGTGATTAATTAAACAAAAGTTAAATTAATTCTACATCGATCATTGCTACCGGTTTATATTTTTCGGCAGATAGAGATGAATTTTCAGAAACAGTTGCCAATTAAAGTGCTTACTTAGTTACAACCTATACTTTAGTAGAAAAACAGGCACAATCGCATGAAGCGAATGTGCCTGTTTCAAAAACCGCACTTACTTATGATACGGTTCTCCCTTAATTATTCTAAAACTGCGGTATATTTGTTCTACTAGCACGAGTTTCATCAACTGGTGAGGCAGCGTCATTTTTCCGAAGCACAGCTTTTCATCCGCGCGCTGAAGTACATCCGTATGCAATCCTAATGATCCGCCTATAACAAATGCAACTTTGCTTTTCCCGTAAGTCATCAGCGCCTCTAAATCTGCCGCCATTTCTTCGCTCGTTTTCATTTTACCGTCGAGTGCCAAAGCGATGACATATGTACCATCATTAATTTTCGCAAGGATACGGTCACCTTCTTTTCGTTTGACGATTTCCATATCGGCATCGCTTAATTGTTCAGGTGCTTTTTCATCCGGGACTTCTACTAAATCGATTTTTGCATAGCCGCCTAATCGCTTCACATATTCCTCGATACCCATTTTTAAATACTTTTCTTTTAACTTTCCAACCGAGATGATAGTAATATTCACAACTTATCCACCTTTACGTTCCATTTACAAACAAGTTATCCACAAAAGTTATGCACATATCCACAAATAAAAACTATATATTGTGTAAAGTTATTTACTTGATACAACATATGTTGCTGACTGTTCACAGTAAGAACAAGTTGTTGATAACTTTTCCTCTTCCGATAATAAATCCATCATAGGGAATTGTTCCGTTTCTGCCACGTGCATATCTAACGCATGATCTATATGGGTTTCACAGCTGTATGTCTTCATTTTTAAACCTTCTTTCTTTTCTGAAATTTCCACAAACTTATTCACAATTTTTGAAATGTTATCCACAACTCATTGTAACAGACAAAAAACGAGTAGAAAAGACAAGCCTTTTTCTTCTCTACCCGTTGTGTACAATTTCATTCTTTAATTAAGTTATCCACATTTACAATTGTGCATTTTCCACTAACTCTAAATTAGCTTCTACTATTTTACCGTTACGATATACTTTAATTTTTAGTGTATCGCCAATGGATTTTTCATTATATAGATGTTTGCGAAGCTCAATTGCATTTTCAATTTTTTCGCCATCCATTTCTACAATGACATCATACTGCTGTAATCCTGCCTTATCCGCAGCTGAACCTCTTACAACTTGGGAAATGACAACGCCATTAGTTACTTCCTCAGGTAATTTTAATGTTTGCTGTTGATAATAAGCCGGTACTTCCGTTAAATCGACTAAGGAAATTCCCATTGTTGGACGTTGTACTTCCCCGTGCTTTTCGAGTTGTTCAATAATCGGAATTGCTGAATTGATTGGAATTGCAAATCCTAAGCCCTCAACTGAAGACTGGGCAATTTTCATCGAATTTATACCGATTAATTCACCTGCAATATTCACTAAAGCGCCACCTGAGTTCCCTGAGTTGATTGCTGCATCAGTCTGTAATACTTCTGTAGACCAGTCTTCTGCACCATCCTCATTTAAGTCGACTGGCACCGAGCGGTCTTTCCCCGAAATTACACCTGTTGTTACAGAACCATAAAAATCTAAGCCTAATGGATTTCCAATGGCGATTACCGTTTCACCTTGTTTTAATACATCCGAATCTCCAAAGTTAGCTACTGTATCAATTCCTTCACTTGGTATTGAAAGTATTGCTAAGTCTGTCCAGATATCAGAACCGATAAGCTCTGCTTTTACTTTTTCGCCATCATCTAAAGTTACTTCAATTTGTTCTGCCCCATCTACAACATGGTGGTTCGTTACGATAAAGGCAAAGTTCCCTTCTTTTTTATAAACAACGCCTGAACCGCTACCTACCGCTTGAGCTTCTCCCGTACTTTGGTTCCAGAAGTTCGGTGCTACATTTTGAATATTTGTAATTCCAACAACGGCACTTGATACTTTTTCCACCGCATCTGTTACATTTGTAGTTACCTCTGTGGCAGTTTGACTAATTGTTGAGTTTGGGGAGTCCTTTGTAATCGAATTTACTTCATTGCCCCCTGGCAACTGATTTGCCAACGAGGGAAGCAGGAGCCATAATAATAAAGCACCAACTACAACACCACTCAAGCCAGATAAAAAGTACCCACCTTTACTGCCGCCTTTTTTTTCTTTTCTATTCTGCCGCTGTTTTTTTTCTTCTTCCTCTCTTTTTAAACGAGCCTCAAGCTCTGTAATTCGGTCATTTTGAGTTTCTTTCTTATCGTCTTCAGGATAGTAACCCATACCGTTCATCCTTTCTTTATTTTTCTTACTGATAGCATACACATTTAACATTAAAATTAGATGAAAATCACATAAAACCTAATTAAAAATTATCCATAAACTAAAAAAGGTATGCTAAAAGTAGAAACTTTTAACACACCTATCTTTTACCCATATTTACTTCAATTATGCCTTGCTGAAATTAAACTGTCACAAGCTTTGTCGGCTCATTTGCATCGGTATCATGCAGATGCAGATATTCCCCTGCCATAACGCCGCAAGACTGCAATGTCTGTTCTACGCTCATCCGCGCCAGATCTTTCATATTGTTGTCTTTACTTAAATGCGCCAAATAAATTTGCGTCGGTTTTTCTGCTACAACATCAGCCATTGCCACTGCAGCATCTTCATTCGATACATGTCCTACATCCGATAATATACGGCGTTTAATACTCCAAGGGTATTTGCCCATTTGAAGCATGCTCACATCGTGATTACTTTCAAATACATAGGCATCTGCTGCTGAAATATATCCTTTCATCCTGTCGCTGACATAGCCCGTATCTGTAATGACAACAAGCTTCCGTCCATTTTCATAGAATGTATAGAACATCGGTTCAGCAGCATCATGAGACACGGCAAACGATTGAATATCCAGCCCGCCAAACGTTTTTACTGTTTCCATATTAAAATCAAAACATAAGTCTGTCGGAATCGTTCCTACGAGCCCGTCCATCGCTGTCCATGTTTTTGCATTTGCAAAGACAGGAATATTATATTTACGTGCAATGACACCAAGCCCTTTAATATGGTCACTATGCTCATGAGTTACTAAAATACCTGATAAATTTTTCATATCACGATCTATATTAGCAAACAGTTGCTCCATTTTCTTTCCGCTTAAGCCTGCATCAATCAAAAATGAATGTTCATCATTTTCTACGTAGACTGCGTTTCCTGTACTGCCACTTGCTAAAACGCTAAATCGCATTTTTAAAACTCCCTACTCTTCCAAATCCTCTGTCTGCTCAACAATTTCGGATAAGTCATTTTGGATCTCCACAATTCGTCCTTGTACCGCATTCACAAAATGTATTTCTTCTGTGTCATCAGTCAGCTTTACCCGTACTTCCCATGTCGGTGCAAATACTTGTGTTTGCGTTAATTGAACAATTGTAGAGTAGCCTAGATTCATTTCCGTAATCTGAGAATCCGGTTTTAATAAATTCTTTCCATATAGAATCTGCAATACTTGTCTTGCAGTTAATAGATTTTGCTGTTTATCTAACTTTTCATGCTTTTCCAGCATTGTTTGCTCATAGGAAACAATGCGGTTTTCATCATCCCAATAAAGTTTTACATAACCACGCACATTATAATACAGTGTTACGTCATTCACCTTCTGGAAAAATGTCGCTTCTTTTTTCTCTTTATCGATATCCCAAAGCACATAGGAATCACCTTCATATACATTGTTGTGGACAAAGTCAGTATAGGAATCTCGGGTATCGCTTTTCTGAAGCTTTACAGGCTTGTCCATCGTCACAATCAGCTTATTGTTATTTTCTATCTTTGCGCTTTGATTCTTAAAGTATGGCACTTCAGATGGAGAGAAATTTTTAATTTGTCCGGAATAATATGCTGCACTTTCCTTATTGTTCGGAAGGGCAATATACGTTATATTATCTCCCTTCAAACGTGCTTCAATTTCCATCGTTTCCCCTAAAACATCTATTTCCTGGCCTTCGTTATAGCTCTCTAAATACTGCGTATATAAAAAGATATTCAATACTAGAAAAACCCATATAAAAATAGTTTTCGTTCTACTCCAATCCAACTTCATCACCCCCTATTTCCTCGGGTGAAAGGCGTGTCCATACATTGTTTGTTACGGCAAACCATTTTGGCTCCAATACGAGGACTAAATCCGTATCCTGCTCTGATTCTTCAAGCGTTAATTCGTACCCAACAACGATTTCCTCTGTTTCATTAAATAATTTATTATCATTGGTACGAAGCAACTCAACTATTTGTTCCCCTGATTCCAGATCCCTCTGTACCTTTTCAATATTAGTACCCATTGAATAATAAGGGCGGCGGTAACGGAAAATACGGTTTTCACCCCAAGTAGTTACGAGACGCGTTGCCGTAACATTACTGTATACAGGAAGACCCTGTACAAATAGCTGATATTCTGTAATATGCCTATCAATGTCCATAGAAGACAGGCGGTAATCCATTGTAAATCCACCATGGTCATTTATAAAATTATAACTGTCTATAAATAATCTTGTGGAAGGAATCGGTGCAATACTTTCTGCAGTCGGGTATACATAATTTATAATCCGATTTTGGCTATCAACTGTCATTAACGATGTCCCATCAGTAAACCTTTCAGATTGGGAACTTTCAATATTCCGTTGTACGATTTTTAAATCGGTGAACAGAATCTTTTTAAATAAATCAGGTTTAATCTCTTCAGTTAAATATCTGTACCTTGCTGATTGTATAGGATCTTTGGCCACATATAAAGAGCTTAGAGCATCCCGTTCAACTTCAACATATTGGCTATAATCATTTGCTGGTTCAATTACTTTCTCCATGAAATAATCTTTATCCGGTACGTTCGCATACGCTCTATATAACGATCGCTTTTCTGTGTTTAGGAAAAGCAACTGTAGCTGATCGCTATTCTCTACATTTGACCAGTCTACAATAAGACGTGTAAAGCTTACATCTGGTATTTCATTATCATTAAATGACAAGATATTTGAAAAAACGCGCAAAGGAATTTCTTCTTTAAAAAACATGGTTATACGATTATTCTTCCGCAGCATTTCGTTCATTTTACTGTCTGAAAGGTCACTGTTAATTAAATCCATCTCGTAAACTTGCCATGAACGTAAGTGGCTGTATAATCCTTTCAAAGGTGTTGAAGAAACTGTCCCGTAAAATTGCTCATTTTGGCGATACAACAATCTGTATGGTTTTATTACTTCCTGTAAGTCCTTCGGTTTGCCGACAAGTACTTCCTCAATCTGGGTCTCCTTTATCGTTTCATATTCCGGTTTATAATTCCAAATAAGAAGTGTGAACACAATGCTGAGTAAAACGAGGAATGCTAATAAAAGAGATTTTATCTGTTCAACATATTTCATTCCCAATCCCCCGCTTCATCCAATTCATATGGCAATGTGAAGAATATCGTAGTGCCCTGGCCTTCCTCACTTTCTGCCCAAATTTTCCCGCCGTGTGCTTCAATCATTTCACGAGCAATTGCAAGACCTAAACCTGTTCCACCCATCGACCTTGCTCTTGCTCGGTCTACACGATAGAAGCGATCGAAAATTCGCGTCACATTTTCTTTCGGAATTCCCATACCATCATCTGAAATCATAACGCGAATCATATTATCATGAACGGTAAAACCAAAACGAATATTGCCGCCATCCGGAGAATATTTCAATGCATTTGAAATAATATTATCGATCACCTGTGTAAGCTTATCGGTATCAATATCAACAAAATAGCTCTTTTCTGGAAGCAATCGGATAAATTCTACATTCTGTGACTTCGACATTTCAAAACGGTCAATAATTTGCGTGAAAAACTTATTAAATTCAACAAACTCCAGATTCAGTTCATATTCCTGGCTGTCCATTTTTGATAATTGTAGCAAATCATTTACAAGGCGGATCATACGCTCTGTTTCAGTTTGCGTGACGTTTAAAAATGTCGGCGCTATATTTTCATCTTTCCATGCACCTTCCGCAAGTGCTTCTAAATAACTCCGCATCGTCGTTAACGGCGTACGCAATTCATGGGAAACATTCGCAACAAATTCACGACGCTCCATATCAATTTTTTCCTGTTCGGTAATATCATGCAATACCGTAATCAGACCATTTACAAAACCTGTTTCCTTTTGAATTACAGAAAAGTTTGCACGTAACACATACGGTGCATCATTCATACTAAAATCAAGATTCACAGGATCTTTCATATGAATCAAGTCTTCAAAACTATACTCCTGGTCTAAGCGTAATACCGATGCAATCGGGCGGTTTAAAGTTGTTTCACGTGAATCATGAAGCAATTCCAATGCCGGATCATTAATCAATATAATTTTCCCTTTGCGGTCTGTGGCTATTACACCATCTGTCATGTTACTAAGTACACTTGCCAGTTTTCGGCGTTCAGCCTCTGTCGTGGATTGTGCTTCCTGCAGACGATTGGTTAAATGATTGAAGGCAATGGCTAACTGACCTATTTCATCTGTTCCGTATACACGCACTTTCCTTGCATAATTTCCTTTTGACATTGCCTGCGCCTGTTTTCGCATATCGGAAATAGGGCGAGTAATAGTTCGCGCAACTAAAATTCCTAATATAATGGTAATAGCAAGCGATACTGCAATACCTGCCGCAAAAATCCGGTTAATTTCATTTAGTTGCTCGTATACCTTTTCAATATTCGATTGAACGTAAATGACGCCTTTCAAATCCCCTTTAGATCCTACATTATCCATAATAGGTACAGCTAATATCCATATGCGCTGTCCTGTATCCCGATCCAATGAAATCTTATCCAACAGTGTTTCGGAAGACGCGGCCTGTTGTATAATTTCTTCATTTATACGCTGACCAACAATTGCCTGGTCATCTTCGGAAGTAGCCAATATACGGTCGTGACGGTCCACTACATTGATTTTGTTAATATCTTCTGTAGAAAACCCCTGCAAAATCGGTTTTAAACTATCCTCTAATGAAGGCGGGGTATTTTCATCGCGTATCTTTAACATTTCTTCACGTACACTATAATGCACAAGCTCTATTCTTTGGCGAATCGAATCTTGGAAATTCGTTTTTAAATTCGTCTCCAGCTGCTTTGAGAAATAAATGCCTATAATTTGAAGAGCAATAATAATTAATAGGACATAAATCAATACAAGCTTTACATGGATGGACTTAAAAAAGCTCACTTTTTGCATGTATTTTACTCCTGTTCAGGGTTTCGTAAGTAATAGCCTACTCCTCGTCTCGTAACAATCCATAAAGGGTGACTTGGATTATCTTCAATTTTTTCACGTAAACGGCGGATTGTTACATCCACTGTTCGTACATCACCGAAATAATCATAACCCCATACTGTTTGCAGCAAATGCTCACGTGTCATTACTTGACCAATATGTTTTGCTAAATAATGCAGTAATTCAAATTCGCGGTGTGTTAATTCAATTGAATCGTCGCGCTTTAATACTAAATAGGCATCTGGCTGAATCGTTAAAGAGCCTACTACAATATCATTCGTTTCCGCTTGTGCTTCTTCTATTTGAGCAGGCACATTTAATCTGCGCATATTCGCTTTTACACGGGCGATTAGTTCACGTGTACTGAACGGCTTTGTTACATAATCGTCAGCACCCATTTCCAGTCCTAGCACTTTATCGATTTCCGACCCTTTTGCCGTTAGCATAATAATTGGGAAATCATATTTTTTGCGCACTTCACGACATACTTCCATGCCGTCACGTTTAGGTAACATAATATCCAGCAACATTAAATCCGGCTGTTCCTCTTCTACTCTTTGAAGCGCTTCGTCCCCATCGTATGCACAAATGACGCGATAACCTTCTTTTATTAAATTAAACTGCAAAATGTCTGCAATCGGTTTTTCATCGTCTACAACTAATATCGTTTTATCCATCATCTAATTCCTCTTTTCTCATAAATTCTCTATATAATTATGAAAGGTTATCTTTTATTTTTACTATAACTACTCTATCATGCTTTGCAATTTGGTGCATTATACAGCTATATTGCTATGATTATTTTCCGGGAAATATTCCACCCATATAAGAATTTTTTTTGAATTTTGCCCATTAAACTAATTAATGGCCATATTATAGAAAAAGCAGCCCAAAACTCCGCTTGGACTGCTAAAAATTAATTTAAATATGATAACGGGTTTACTTCTGTACCGTTCTTATGAATTTCGAAATGTAAATGTGTACCTGTTGAACGTCCTGTTGAACCCATTTGCCCTAAAGCGGAACCTTGTTCAACTACTTGTCCAACTTCTACGTCAATACGAGATAAATGAGCATATAACGATTCAAAACCGTTTTTATGGTTAACCACAACATAATTTCCGTATGTTGAATGCTTACCTGCAGTTTTAACAACACCGTTATCCGATGCTTTTATCGTATAGTTTGATGGTCGGGCAATATCGATTCCGTAGTGGTAACGTCCCCAACGCTCTCCCATATTACTTGATATATAGCCACCAACTGCAGGCCAAGCAAAGGTACCTGTACCAACAGAAGGGATTACTTTAGTTCCGACAACAACAACACGATCTTCAGGCTCGGCTACTACATTTGCCTCTGATTGTATTCTTTCCGTTCGGACACCATTCTCTTCAGTAATTAAGTAGGAAACTTCCTTTTTGCCCTTTTCGCCTTCCTGCTTAACTACTTTTTTGCCTTTAAGCATTGTTTCATCTTCTTTAACGATTTTCGCAAAGTCGATTCCCTCTACTTTTTTCTTTTCATAAACTGCCTTTACCGTAACAAACGGTTTTTGTACAGTTACGTTAACTTGTTCGCCTATACGCAGGACAGTGTCTGCTTTAAGTGTGGGATTGATTTTTAATAAGTCGGCAGTTGTTAAATTGTGGGCTTTTGCAATTGAACCTAACACATCTCCTGCTTTTACCGTATATACTTTTTGCTCTAATGCACCTGTTTGTAAAAGCTGTACCGCTTGTTTGGCTGAAACAATCTCCGCCGGCTCGGCTAACACTTCATCTCCTGTAATCGGAGCTGATAATGTAAGATCAACCAGGCGTGTTTCATCATCCTTCAATTCGGGTATAGAATCTTTAGTAGCAATGTTTTGCAATTCATTTAAATCGTTTTGTGAAACAAACTGAAGCTTTAATCCGTCAATTACAGCTTCGAACTCTTCTCTATCCTTCACTGATGCAACGACTGTTTCCCCTACTTTTAGGGAATGGGCTTTTGCCTGAACAGTTATTGCTTCCTGAAGGTTTTTTAATGTCTGCTCTTCATTAGCTTCGACTGTAAATACTTGCTCTGGGATGATTGAGATATCGGCGCCAGCGTCAATTGTTAAATCTTCATATTGTTCGCTTGCCACTTGCTCTTTTTGCTCGACAATCTCATTTACTGTTGCTTCATCTGCAACAGAACCTACGTATGTATCAGCTACATAAACGTGGAAAACTTTAGCGAATTTTTCTTTATCTGTTTCATTCGCGAAACCTATATTGAATGTCACTGTAGAAACAAGTAATGCAAATAATGTTGCCATTTTAAGTTTTCTATTATGACGATTCATTAGACTTAGATTACGTTTTTTTAAGTCTAACTTGTTTCCTTTTGAACTCATGATAAAGCTCCTTTCGACTAGATCTGTTCTATAAAAAAATGTTTGTATATTCTTTTAATAACTCGCAATGGTCAAAAAACACACTTCGCTAATGTATCATATTTCACATTTCAAATGAACCGCTCCAGTCTTTTTGTAATGTAAATGTATTATTATCTAAAAATTTGTTACATTTTTATTAGTTAAAATAGTATATTCACCCTCTTAGTATCCTCTTTTTCATTTTATTAGAAATAATAAAAAAGTGTATTAAAAGCCTGTTAGACCTTTAATACACTTTTATATTCAAACCGGTTATTTCCAGATTTCACTTACGATATTCGTTTGCTCACGTGAAGGGCCTACTGAGAATGTCATTAATGAAATACCTGTAAGCTCTACAATGCGGTGTATATAATTTTTCGCATTATCAGGCAACTCATCAAATGTCCGAACGTTCGTCACATCTTCTGACCAACCTGGCAGTTCTTCATAAACAGGTTTGCACTGTTTAATGATTTCCAGGTTCGCCGGGTATTCAGTAATTTGTTCTCCGTTATATTCATACGCTGTACAAATTTTAACCGTTTCAAGACCTGATAATACATCAATAGAATTTAATGCTAAATCCGTAATTCCCGAAACTCGGCGTGAATGGCGAACAACGACCGAGTCAAACCAACCAACACGACGTGGGCGGCCCGTTGTTGTACCATATTCACGGCCTACTTCCCGAATTTGCTGACCAATTTCATCATGAAGTTCAGAAGGAAATGGACCATCTCCAACACGAGATGTATATGCCTTACAAACGCCAACGACGCGTTCTACTGCTGTTGGACCAACTCCTGATCCAATTGCTATCCCGCCTGCCACTGGATTTGAAGAAGTTACATATGGATAAGTACCTTGATCGACATCAAGCATAATCCCTTGTGCCCCTTCAAACAGCACTTTACCGCCTTCTTCAATAACATCATTCAGCACTTTCGATGTATCCGTTACATATTGGGCAATTTCCTGACCATAAGCAAAGTATTCCTCGAAGATATCATCAAATTGTAATCCTTCTACTTCATAAAACTTTGTAAATAAGCGATTTTTTAATGTTAAATTTGCGCGTAATTTCTTTTCATATGTTTCTTTATCTAATAGGTCTGCTACACGAATCCCGATCCGGGCAACTTTATCTTGGTAGCATGGACCAATTCCTTTTGCTGTTGTGCCTATTTTTTCATCACCACGTGCCTGTTCCTCTGCAATATCCTGATAAATGTGATACGGCAAAATTACATGTGCACGATTGGAAATTCTTAAATTCGATGTATCAATTCCTCTAGCTTGCAGTCCTTTTAATTCTGTTACAATTGATTTCGGATTAAGAACAACACCATTTCCTATAACCGAAAGCTTCTCCGGATAAAAAATTCCTGAAGGGATTAAATGCAATTTATATGTTTCTTCACCAATCTTTATTGTGTGACCCGCGTTATCCCCACCAGCATAACGTGCTATTGCATCTGCTCTTTTTGAAAGGAAATCTGTAATTTTACCTTTTCCTTCGTCTCCCCATTGCGTACCTACTACAACTACAGCTGTCATCTATGTGCACCTCCGACGAATGATTCACCTAATGAAAATTATATATTAAGTATTTCATTCTTTTTCATAAGAATTTACCTTTTAATTCCTTAATGATGAAACATGAACATTTTAACAATTCCAAATCCTAAATGTCAACAAAAAACACGAACGTACACATTCAACTAATGTGAAACGTTCGTGTTTAAGGATTATTCCTCTCGTGGAGGTGGGGTAAATTCTAGATTTAAGAACTTATTGTACTCTTTACGGAATGCCAAGCTTACCGTGCCTGTTGGACCGTTACGTTGTTTTGCAATAATGATTTCGATAATATCCTTACTTTCCGATTCTTTATCGTAGTAATCATCACGGTATAAGAAGGCTACGATATCGGCATCTTGCTCAATCGAACCAGATTCACGCAAGTCACTCATCATCGGTCGTTTATCTTGACGTTGCTCTACACCACGCGACAGCTGTGATAGGGCAATTATAGGTACCTTTAGTTCACGCGCTAAACCTTTTAATGAACGGGAAATTTCCGATACTTCCTGCTGACGGTTCTCTCCTGGTTTACCGCTACCTAAAATAAGCTGCAAGTAATCGATCATAATCATTCCTAAACCGTTTTCCTTAGCTAATCGTCGGCATTTGGCACGTATATCTGTCATGCGCACACCCGGAGAGTCATCGATGTAAATACCGGAATTTGATAAACTTCCCATAGCCATTGTCAGCTTGCTCCAGTCCTCTGTTTCTAAAGCGCCTGTACGCAAGCGTTGTGCATCGATATTACCTTCTGCACATAACATACGCATGACAAGCTGGTCTGCTCCCATTTCAAGAGAGAAAATCGCTACATTTTCACGGGCCTTTACAGCAACACTTTGGGCTACGTTTAAGGCAAAGGCTGTTTTACCAACCGATGGACGGGCTGCCACAATAATTAAATCGTTGCGTTGGAAACCGGCCGTCATCTTGTCCAAATCACGGAAACCGGTAGGAATACCTGTCACATCCCCCTCACGTGACTGGAGCTGTTCAATATTATCAAATGTTTGAACGAGTACATCTTTTACGTGCTTAAAATCGCCCGCATTTTTACGGTTCGAAACTTCAAGCATTTTCTTTTCAGCTTCTGCTAAAAGAATTTCTACCTCATCTTCGCGCGTATATCCATCATCTGCAATTTTAGATGCAACGCGAATAAGGCGACGTAAAATCGCCTTTTCCTCTACTATCTTTGCGTAATGTGCAATATTGGCAGCCGTCGGAACAGCACTCGCCAATTCCGTAATATAGCTTAATCCGCCGATATCCTCGAGCTCTTTTTTTGCTGATAATTCTTCCGTTACAGTGACAAGATCAATTGCTTTTCCCTGATCGCTCAAGTTCAGCATCGTTTGGAAAATCTTTTGATGGGCAATATGATAAAAATCATCTGCTATAACAATTTCGGATGCTGTTATTAGAGCTTGTGGTTCAAGGAAAACGGCTCCAATGACCGATTGTTCCGCTTCACTATTATGTGGAGGAACACGGTCCATCATGGATTCGTTCATTGTTGTCGCTCCTTACTCTTCAATTACATGTACCTTTAAAGTAGCCTTTACATCTTGATGTAACTTCACTGGTACATTGGCAAATCCTAATGAACGAAGTCCTTCATTACAATCCATTTTACGTTTGTCTACTTTAAAACCATGTTTCTTTTGTAGTGCATCTGCAATTTGCTTTGTAGATACCGAACCAAATAGGCGACCACCTTCACCTGATTTCGCTTTTACTTCTACTGTAATTGCTTCTAATTGCTCTTTTAAATCTTTCGCTGCCTGCAACTCTGCTGCCGCATTTTTTTCTTCTAATCGCTTTTGACCTTGGAGTTCGCTAATTGCTTGGTTATTAGCTTCTTTTGCATAACCGTTTTTAATTAAAAAGTTGCGTGCATAACCTTCTGCTACTTCTTTAATTTCACCTTTTTTGCCTTTACCTTTTACGTCTTTTAAAAATACTACTTTCATGATTCTTTACTCCCTTCAATTACTTCATTAATTGCTTCATATAAATACTTTTTCACTTCGTCAATGGATTGTGCTTCCATTTGGGTAGCGGCATTTGTTAAATGACCTCCACCGCCAAGCCTTTCCATGACAAGCTGGACATTTACTTCTCCTAATGAACGTGCACTAATACCGATTAATCCATCATTGCGATGAGCAATGACAAACGAGGCACCGACATCCTTCATTGTAAGTAAAATATCTGCCGTTTGTGCGATTAGTACGGAATCGTATATTTTTGAATCTTCACCATTTGCAATCGCAATTCCTGCAAACGGAAATTCAACAGTTTGAATAATTTTTGAACGGGCGACATATGTTTCTACATCTTCTTTTAACAGACGTTGAATCAGCACGGTATCAGCACCAAATGTTCGTAAATACGAAGCGGCTTCAAATGTACGCGCACCTGTTCTTAATGTAAAGCTTTTTGTATCGACTATAATACCAGACAATAATGCTGTTGCTTCAAGCGGCAATAACTTTTCATTTTGAGGCTGGTATTCTAGCAGCTCCGTAACGAGTTCTGCTGTAGATGATGCATATGGCTCCATATATACTAACGTCGGATTATTGATGAATTCTTCTCCGCGACGGTGATGATCGATGACAACAACCTTATCTGTTCTGCTTAATATTCGGCTATCAATTACCATGCTCGGCTTATGTGTATCGACAATGACTACAAGTGATTTTGGAGTTATTTTAGATAAAGCTTCGTCCGGTGTAATAAAGCGATCGTAAAAATCGGTTTTTTGCTCCAACTCGGTCATTAAGCGGTCTACACTTCCTCGAACTTCATCAAAATTGACTACGACAAAGCCTTCAATCCCGTTCATCGCAACCATTTTGCGTACACCGACAGAGGCTCCTATCGAGTCCATATCCGGGCTTTTATGACCCATCACGAAAACACGGTCACTATCTTGTATTAAATCACTTAGCGCATGTGATATTACACGTGCACGTACTCTTGTGCGCTTTTCAACAGGGTTTGTTTTGCCCCCATAAAAGCGAATCTTACCATTGGACTGCTTAATGGCAACTTGGTCACCACCACGACCTAGAACTAGATCAAGTCCCGACTGTGCTAATTGCCCAAGCTCTACAAGTGATTGGGAACCTGCTCCAATTCCGATACTTAATGTTAATGATAAATTTTTCTGCATCAACGTTCGTTCCCGGATGACGTCCAAAATTGAAAATCGCTTCTGCTCAAGCTCCGATAAAATCGATTCATTTAACACAGCCATGTAACGATCCGATGCAATTCTTTTAACAAAAATATCATAATGTGCTGCCCATTCATTAATAATCGATGTCATCATCGTGTTGGTGACGCTCCGTGCCTGGTCATCCATGCCCGAAGTAAGCTCATCATAATTATCGATAAATAAAATTGCAAGTACTGTACGGTCCGCCATATATTGCTTTTCAATCTGTACTTGTTTTGTAATATCAAAGAAGTAAAAAAGTTTCTCTTCTTCTTTGTAATAAATATGATATTTGCGATCATTAATAGCAATGACCGTTTCATTTTTTTGTTCCTGATTAACAAGTATAGGTAGCTCTTCTGATATCATTTCCAGTTCATATCCGACTAGCGATTCTTGCTGTAGGACGCGAAGCATAAACGGATTCGCCCATTCCACCGTCATTTCATCATTCATTAAAAGGATTCCGAATGGCATTTCCAGAAATGCCTCTTTTCCCACATCCTCCATCCGGTAAGAAAGTGTTTGAATATGCTTTTCAGTTTCTACATATGTTAATAATTCAACTTTTACCGTGTAGTAAGCTGCTACTGCATAAATAGCTATAAAGGCTATTCCCACCCATACATTCCACATCATAATAAGGATAGCTGCTACTGCACCAAGTAAAAATAATACTAATAGTGGATATCGAATTGGTCTTTTACGAAAAATCCCCATTCCCATCAGCTCCTCATTTCTGACTCTTTTCTTGAATGTAATTACGTGCATTAAAGCCTAAATCAACAATACCTACTAAAATGACAAACGAATAGAGAGGTATTGCCAAAATTGTACTTAAAACTTTTATAAACTTCGGATAACCAAAAGCATCAATGACAAAATGAATAAATGAGATACCTTGTATTGTTAATAATACCCATAATACCATCGAAATATTTAGGATGATAATAGCCAATGACGAATCCGCCTCTGGACGAACGAATAAATTCACCGATAAAACGATTAAATAATACCATAATACCGCTCGGGGTAAACGTAATTCACTAAACTTCGCAAATTTTGGAACGTCTACTTTTAAACGCTTTAAAATCGGTAAATTAACGGTAATAATAATAAATGCCAAAAATAACATGGCAAATGTAATGGAAGCCGGAATTGTCATTTCCAACGTATCTAACATAGTATTCGCCAGATCCATTGTTTCTTTGGGCACAGGTTGTCCAGTCAGATTTTCGGTCATTTTAATCGACTCCATATAGCTCGTCTTCATGAGCGCGATAGAATCTCGAATAAAATCTACTTCAAACAAACGCAAAGAAATTAAATACTGAATTGCAAATGTGAACAGCAGGACGATACTCGTTGAGATAAACATAAATACTTTACTTTTTTTATGATAAATAGCATCCCCTATCGCTACACCTGCTGCTGCAAAGATTAATGAAGCGGGTAGTAAAAGCAGTCCACCTATAAAAAAGGTAATAAATACAGCAATCACTGCGACTAAAAGCGATGACTTTCGATTATAGTTTGCGCTATACCAAATCATCGGTAATGGAGCAATAATCGCCGCGATGATATTCGCCAATGGAATATAAAATACGATTGCCATCAGCACAGTGAACAGCGCAATCATCATCGCACCATGTGCCAGCTTTCTTGTTTGATTATTTTGCATGGAGAACCTTCCTTATCTGTTGTTCGTAAGACTTTATAATGCAACGATTATTTAAACCTTGTTATTACATTGTCGGCTTTTTGACCAGTCTACTTTCAACTTTTCTCACGTTTCTATTGTACCATTTTTGCATGCCCAAACAAAATAACCGTCATGACAAGAAGAATGATTAAACGTATAGATGATGATATCCCCTTTGACTTCTCCTCTACTTACCAAATCTGTATCCATCCAAAACTGGGTGAGAGCATGTAAATACTGGAATACCACCAATAAATAGGGTTGAAATCCATAGGCTAAAATGCAAAAGAAACCAATAGTATGTCATTATAATTTTTTTAGTATAACTTAATATGGAGTAATTTTCGTTTGAATAACTAGATTCTACGTATAAAAAGCCTTTTTTCTGTTCTTTATGTCATCTATTTCGTTGACAATTTGTATTGTATAGCATATATTATGTAACCGGTAACACATTTTGTTTTAGGGGGCGGATAAATGGTTAACATTAAAGATGTAGCAAAGGTTGCAAATCTTTCTGTAGCAACAGTCTCACGCTACTTAAACCAAAATGGTTATGTCAGTAAAAATTCATCAGAACGTATTGAACATGCAATTCGTGAGCTGGATTATAAACCAAGCAGCGTTGCACGTTCATTAAGTAAAAAACAATCCAATATTATTGGCCTTATAGTTCCTGATATAAAAAATCCGTATTTTCCAGAATTGGCGCGTGCTGTGGAAGACATGGCATGGTCTTATGGCTATACAGTTGTTCTTTGTAATTCAGACGACCAAATGGAAAAGGAATTGTTATATTTAGAGCGCTTATCACAAACCTATGTTGCCGGCCTAATTGTGGCAACAAGCTTATTAGATCCCTCTGTATATCTATCAATCAATACACCAATTGTTGCCCTTGACCGAATAATCGATGCAACTGTCCCGACCGTGGCAACCGATAACCAAAAAGGAGCAAGGCTTGGGGGAGAGTACTTACTCACAAATGGTGCGAGAAATTTATTATGTATAGGTGGTCCACATGGTTTAAAAACGGCGGATGACCGTCTTACAGGGTTTCTAGAAGCAACGGATAAACATGGATTAGATCCAATAGTTATAACATCGTCATTTGATTTTAAAGTTGCTGCTAAAGCGATTGAACAGTGTTTAGCAATAAATCCGCAGATTGATGGTATTTTTGCAAGCAGCGATACATTAGCCATTGCTGCACTTCACATTGCACATAAGCTTGGCAAGCGCGTACCAGAAGAACTGCAAATTGTTGGCTTTGATGGTATTGCGCTCGGTGAGATGGTATCACCGCCTTTAACAACGGTCGGTCAGGATTTATACAAGATGGGTACTGCAGCCGCAACAATGTTAATCGAACAGATTGAAGGCAAAGAAATAAAACAAACGGTATTAAATATAGATCCGCAATTAATTGTGCGAGGGACGACAAGAAAGGAAGCTGCAAAATGATAACGGTAATTGGAAGTATCAATATGGACTTAGTCGTTCAAATGGATGTATTCCCTAAAAAAGGGGAAACCGTTTTAGGGAGCTTATTTACAACGGTTCCAGGCGGAAAAGGTGCGAATCAGGCAGTAGCAGCTGCACGTTTAGGCAGCCAAGTAAAAATGTTAGGCGCTGTCGGCTCGGATAGCTTCGGTACGGAACTCCGTGCGAACCTGAATGAAGAAAATATAGATACGAGCTTAGTTATGAATACAAGTGGTGCTACAGGCATTGCAAATATTTTACTCCACGAATCGGACAACCGTATTGTCGTTGTACCAGGCGCCAACTCTAAAGTATCGCCAGAAGTGATCGCTTCTGCAAAAACTGTTATTGAAAATAGTCAGTTAGTTGTAATGCAGCTTGAAATTCCAGTAGAAACGATAAAGTATAGCCTGAATTTATGTAAAGAGCTTCAAGTACCAGTACTATTTAATCCTGCTCCAGCAGCAAACTTCGACATTGAATGGATGCCGTATATTAGGTACTTAACACCGAACGAAACTGAATGTGCCCTACTATTTGGAGATGATGTTAAAGCAGCATTGGAAAAATATCCGAATCAGTTAATTGTGACATTAGGTGAAGATGGTGCACGCTACTTTGATGGGACAAAACATGTACATGTAAAAGGGTTCAACACAACAGCTGTCGATACGACAGGTGCCGGTGATACATTTAACGGTGCCTTTGCACATGCTATTACAAACGGTCAATCGATTGAAGAAGCAGTATTTTTTGCGAATATAGCAGCGTCTTTGTCCGTTGAAAAATTTGGAGCCCAAGGTGGGATGCCAAAATTAGAAGATGTGATTGTTCGAAAGGAAAGCGCAAAATGAAAAAACAAGGCATTTTAAACCGGGAATTAGCCGGTATATTTGCACGTTTAGGTCATACCGACAAAATTGTTATTGCCGATTGCGGCTTACCAATTCCGGACGGGGTTACATGTATCGATTTAGCATACAAACTGGGAGAACCAGGATTTATCGCGATATTAGAAGTTGTTCTAGAAGATTTAAAAGTAGAACATAGTTATTTAGCTGAAGAAATAAAAACTGCTAACGAAACTATTCATTCTTCAATATTGCAAAAAGTGGAACCGGTTACATATATATCCCACGAACAATTCAAGAAGATGTCGAGCGAAGCAAAGGTCATTATTCGTACAGGTGAAATAACACCATACGCCAATATCATGCTACAAAGCGGCGTAATTTTTTAAGGTAGGTGACGGAACATGATTGAAATGAAGGGCATAAGAAAAGCATTCAATGGAAACGTCGTATTAAACAATGTTGAGTTCACCCTGTTAAACGGGGAAATCCATGCCTTAATGGGTGAGAATGGTGCCGGTAAATCAACAATGATGAAAATTTTGGCCGGCATCTACTCGCGTGATAATGGTGACGTGCTAGTTGACGGTCAGTCGTATACATTTACTTCAGCAAAAGACGCAGAAAGTTTAGGCATTCACGTAATTCACCAAGAATTAAATATTCTGCCGCATTTATCGGTAGCGGAAAACTTATTTTTAGGGAAAGAAAAAACAGTCGGTCGTACAGGATTACTGCGTACCCGTGAAATGAATAAAGAAGCACAGACACTATTAGCAAAACTCGGTTTGCATATTGATGTTCGCCAGCCTGCCGGTTCGCTATCTGTCGGAAAACAACAGCTGATTGAAATTGCCAAAGCAATTAATTCAGAAGCAAAGTATATCGTGATGGATGAACCGACAGCTGCCCTTACAGATCGTGAAATTGAAACACTTTTTGAAACGATTAGAGAACTAAAAGCAAAAGGTATTTCGTTCGTCTATATTTCACATCGTATGGAAGAGATTTTTGCAATTTGTGATCGTATTACAATTTTACGTGATGGTGAATATGTTGGTGTTCGTGAAATTCCAAAAACAACTTTTGATGAAATTGTAAAAATGATGGTCGGACGTGAGCTTGGTGAACGTTATCCAAGCCGTAATGCAAAAATTGGTGACGTAGCTTTAGAAGTAAAAGGGCTAACATGTCCCGCGGTATGCAAAGATATTAACTTCCAGATTCGTAAAGGGGAAATCTTAGCATTTGCAGGTTTAATGGGCGCAGGCCGTACAGAAGTGGCACAGGCCATTTTCGGTAACCTTAAAAAGTCCAAAGGTGATATTTTCATCCACGGGGAAAAGGTGACGATCAAAAACCCGATTCAAGCAATGAAATACGGAATTGGTTTTGTAACGGAAGACCGTAAAACAGAAGGTCTTGTACTAGATTTTTCAATTAAGGAAAATATGTTTTTAACAAATTTGAAGACAATTGCAAAAAGCGGCTTTATTCAACCACAACAAGAGCAATCACATGCTGCAAAATATATTGAGCAGTTAAATATTCGATGCAGTGATGCGACACAGGCTGTCGGCTCTCTAAGCGGCGGTAATCAGCAGAAAGTAGTTATCGCGAAATGGTTAAGTACAAAACCAGATATTTTAATCTTGGACGAACCCACTCGCGGTGTTGATATCGGTGCAAAAAAAGAAATCTACTCGATTATGAATCAGTTAGCCGAGGAAGGTGTAGCCATTTTAATGATTTCCTCAGAGCTAACGGAAGTGTTAGGTATGGCGGACCGTGTAATGATTATGCACGAAGGACGTCAAACAGCTATTTTAGACAACGTTGACTTAACACAAGAAACTATTATGCATTACGCAACAGGAGGAGAAGAAGTTGTTAAAAACTAGCTCAAAAGAAATGTTAGGAAAGCTAGGTCCTCTCTTAGGATTATTTCTAATTGTAATTGTCATTACGATTTTAAATCCAAGCTTTATGACAACAGATAATATTTTAAATATTTTACGTCAAGTATCGATTAGTGCGCTCATTGCATTCGGTATGACTTTTGTTATTTTAACCGGCGGCATCGATTTATCGGTTGGCTCGACATTAGCCCTTACAGGAGCAGTTGCTGCCACAATGCTTGCTTCAGGAATAGATCCTGTGTTAACGATTCTTGCAGCCTTATTATTAGGGGCCATTCTTGGTGCTGTAAATGGTGTCATCATTGCAAAGGGTAAAGTAGCACCATTCATCGCAACATTGGCAACCATGACAATTTACCGTGGATTAACGTTAGTGTATACGGATGGTCGCCCTGTTTCTGACTTAGGAAATGAAATTACATTCCAGATGTTAGGTAAAGGATACTTCTTCGGTATTCCAGTTCCAGTATGTACAATGATTCTAGCTTTCATTGCGTTATATGTAATTATGCATAAAACAACATTCGGTCGCCGTGTTTATGCAGTAGGCGGCAATGAAGCGGCTTCTAAATTATCAGGAATCAATGTGGACCGTGTAAAAATTGCTGTATACTCATTAACTGGTATGTTAGCAGCTTTATCCGCACTGATTTTAACATCTCGTCTAAACTCTGCACAGCCAACAGCAGGTACATCTTATGAGTTGGATGCAATTGCAGCAGTTGTTTTAGGTGGAACAAGTTTAACAGGCGGTAAAGGCTGGATTTTCGGTACATTAGTAGGTGCCTTAATTATCGGAGTATTGAATAACGGATTGAACTTAATCGGCGTTTCTTCATTCTTCCAGCAAGTTGTAAAAGGGATTGTTATTTTAATCGCGGTGTTAATTGACCGTAAAAAAACAGCGTAGATGGAGGTCATAAGCGTGAAAAAACAATTAATATTATTAATGGCACTTTTGGCCACTGTGATGCTATCGGCTTGTTCGGTAAAACCTGGCTTCTCTTTGGAACCTTCTTTCGGAACATCTGCCACATCTACAAAAGGCAGTAGTGATACATTGACAATCGGTTTATCGATTTCAACTTTAAATAATCCATTTTTTGTGACGCTAAGTGAAAATGCGGA
The DNA here is from genome assembly GCF_038630735.1 of Solibacillus sp. FSL K6-1781. Taxonomy (GTDB): domain Bacteria; phylum Bacillota; class Bacilli; order Bacillales_A; family Planococcaceae; genus Solibacillus; species Solibacillus silvestris. The sequence continues at coordinate 4,119,913 of NZ_CP152038.1, forward strand.
AGCAAAAGCAAGAGAACTTGGTGTAAATACAACGATTGTAGATGCCCAAGATAATGCGTCTAAACAAGCTTCCGATATTGAAGATTTAATCCAGCAAAATGTTGATTTGATCATTATTAACCCTGTAGATTCTGTTGCTGTTGCAACTGCTGTTGAATCTGCTAATGCTTTAAATATTCCCGTCATTACGGTAGACCGTTCTTCTGAAGGTGGAGAAGTCGTATCGCATATCGCCTCTGATAACGTAGCTGGCGGAAAACTGGCAGGAGAATATATTACAGAGTTGGTTGGTGAAGGTGCCAAAGTCGTCGAGTTGGAAGGTGTCGCAGGTTCATCTGCTGCACGTGATCGTGGACAGGGGTTCAATGAAGCTGTAACAGGCATCTTAGACGTCGTTGCAAAGCAAACAGCGAACTTTAACCGTTCAGAGGGCTTAACAGTCATGGAGAATATCCTGCAGTCTAATCCGGATGTTACAGCAGTATTTGCACACAATGACGAAATGGCATTAGGTGCGCAGGAAGCAATTTCAGCTTCAGGTAAGAAAATTGTAGTAGTCGGCTTTGATGCAACAGACGATGCGGTGGCTGCTGTAAAAGCAGGAAATCTAGCTGCAACCGTTGCCCAAAAACCTGATGAGATTGGAAAGATCGCGATGGAAACAGCGATTGCTTATTTAAACGGTGAAACGGTTGAAGATGTTATTCCAGTCAATCTTGATTTAATTACAAAATAATAATGTATGCAACAGCCTGCAAATGGGCTGTTGCACTTCTCAGGCTGTCACAAGTTGTTTTGTGGCAGCCTTTGTTTATGGATCTATAAAAAAACTTTATACAATAAAAAAAGTACAGCAGAAGACAATTAAGCCTTTGCTGTACTTTTTAAGAAATTATTTTTCTTCAGCTACGAATGGTAATAATGCCATAATACGTGAAACTTTGATTGCAGATGTAAGTTTACGTTGGTATTTAGCAGAAGTACCAGTTACGCGACGTGGTAAAATTTTACCGCGCTCAGAGATGAATTTCTTTAAAAGATCTACATCTTTGTAGTCGATGTGCGTAATGTTATTTGAAGTGAAGTAGCAAACTTTACGGCGTTTGCGGCCTCCGCGACGTGGTGCCATTATCGTGTTCCTCCTTTTAATTTTTAATTATAGATGTGAAATTCTTAGAACGGTAAATCGTCTTCAGAAACTTCAATCGGTCCTTTACTGTTTGCAAATGGATCTTCATCTACACGTGTATAGTTTTGCTGATTTTGAGCTGGCTGTTGATAAGAACCGTAAGAATCCTGTGATTGCGCGCCTCCAAATTGTTGGTTAGGCTGATTATAAGATGGCTGACCACCATAATTTTGCCCTCCACTGTATTGTTGGCTTGGTGCACCTTGTGATGCATTAGCTCCTCCACGTGGTTCTAAGAACTGCACTGAATCAGCAACGACATCTGTTGTATACACACGCTTTCCATCTTGTCCTTCAAAGCTACCTGTTTGAATACGACCCTCTACACCAATCAAACTCCCTTTTCTCATGAAGTTTGCTAAGTTTTCAGCTTGTTTTCTCCAGGCGATACAGCCTATGAAATCTGCTTCGCGTTCACCCGACTGACTCGAAAATGTACGGTTTACGGCAATCGTAAAACGTGCCATTGGAACTCCACTCGGTGTGTAACGAAGCTCTGGATCCTTTGTAAGCCTTCCGACTAATACGACACGGTTAATCATCAATGCACCCTCCTTTTTTCAGCATTTAAGTTTAAAAATTATTTGTCTTCTTCGCGTACTGCGATGTGACGGATGATGTCTTCGCTGATGTTAGCTAGACGAGTGTATTCGTTGATAGCTTCAGTACCAGCGTTAACTTTCACGATTTGGTAGAAACCTTCGCGGAAGTCATTGATTTCGTAAGCTAAACGACGCTTACCCCAATCTTTTGCTTCTGTGATCTCTGCACCATTTGAAGTTAAGATTTCTTGGAAACGCTCTACTAAAGCTTTCTTCGCTTCTTCTTCAATGTTTGGGCGGATGATGTACATTAATTCGTACTTTCTCATTTGTGTTTGCACCTCCTTATGGACTTGGGCTCTCCTACTAAATAGGGAGCAAGGAGCAAGTAACTTCTATTACTCACATCAATGAATTGTATCATAGTTGTTATTTCTATGCAACTGGCTACGTCTTTTAATATTAAGGAAATAGCTTATTTTCATATATAAATAAACGCTTTGTGAGGATATATTTATACTCACAAAGCGTCTACTAATTATACGTTAAATAAGAACTCTAATACATCGCCGTCTTGTACAACATACTCTTTACCTTCAGCGCGTACTCGGCCTGCTTCTTTTGCAGCTGGCTTTGAACCGTATTCTACTAAATCCGTATATGCCACTGTTTCAGCACGGATAAAGCCGCGTTCAAAGTCAGAGTGAATAATACCAGCACATTGTGGTGCTTTCATGCCTTTACGGAATGTCCATGCACGAACTTCCTGCACACCAGCTGTAAAGTAAGTAGCCAAACCTAATAGGCTGTACGAAGCTTTAATCAATTGGTCTAATCCTGATTCAGCAATTCCTAATTCAGCTAAAAATTCTTTTTTCTCATCGTCTTCCAACTCAGAAATTTCTTCCTCAATTTTCGCGCAAACAGTAATTACTTGTGCGCCTTCAGCTGCTGCGTATTCTTGTACCATTTTTACATACTTGTTTTCAGATGGATCTGCTACCTCGTCCTCAGAAACGTTCGCAACATAAAGCATTGGTTTAATCGTTAATAGATGTAAACCTTTGATCACTTTTTTCTCGTCATCTGATAGATCTGCCGCGCGAGCAGGTTTTTCAGCTTCTAATACGTCTTTAAGCTTTTGAAGAATTGGCTCTTCTACCATTGCTTCTTTATCTTTTTGCTTTGCCATTTTTGCTACACGTGCAATACGTTTATCTACTGATTCCATATCCGCTAAAATTAATTCTAAATTAATTACTTCAATGTCATCGATAGGATTTACTGTACCTGAAACGTGCGTAATATTTTCATCTTCAAAACAACGTACAACTTGGCAAATTGCATCCACTTCACGAATGTGGGCAAGGAATTTGTTTCCTAAACCTTCACCAGTAGAAGCACCTTTTACGATACCCGCGATATCAGTAAACTCAAAAGTTGTCGGAACTGTTTTCTTTGGTACTACTAATTCTGTTAATTTGTCTAAACGCTCATCCGGAACAGTTACGCTGCCAACATTCGGTTCGATTGTTGCGAACGGATAGTTAGCCGCAAGTGCACCTGCTTTTGTAATTGCGTTGAATAAAGTCGATTTTCCTACGTTAGGTAAACCAACAATACCAGCTGTTAATGCCATATTGACACAACCTTTCTATGTTCAGTTCATTTAAATTTATTATTAATTCTTTTATGGATTTTTCTGTCCATTAAATTTTACAACCTTGTCTATTATATTGATTGCGCGCATAAAAGTCTATTTTGCTTTTAGACTTCTTCTGCCTGGCGTAAAATTTTCTTCATTTTCTTCTCAAACTCGCGGCGTGGAATCATAACGCTATGTCCGCAACCTTCACATTTTATACGAATATCGGCACCTAATCGAATTACTTTCCATTCGTTCGTGCCACAAGGATGTTGCTTTTTCATTTCCACAACGTCATTAAGACTGTACTGCTTTGCTTCCATCTATTATTCTCCTCCCTGATTTCGCTCATAAAACATCATTTTCGGTACAGCAAGAGGAATGCCGTTACGAGTCAGGATATCCATTACATCTTTTCGGATAATACGGGAAATGGAATACTGCTGTAAAGGCAATGTTTCCAACGTAATACCAATTGTCGCTTCTGTGCTTGTCGTATTTGTTACGCCTAGAAAAACCGGAGCAGTGACAAGCTCCTCATACTTTTCCGGTAATGTATCCAGATAGCTTTGTATAACCATTTGGACTTTTTCAATATTGACATCAAGCGGAATTTGCATATTAATCGTAGCTTTTGAGTTGTTGATAGAATAGTTGATAACATCTACAATACTGCCGTTTGGAATAATAAATTGCTCTCCTGTTATCCCTTTCACTTTCGTTGTACGAAGACCAATCTCCATCACAGTACCTTCTGCCGTATTAATTTTTACAAAATCCCCTACACCAAACTGATCCTCTAAAATAATGAAGAACCCTGTAATAACATCCTTCACTAAGTTTTGCGCACCAAAGGCAATGGCCACAGAAGCAATACCTGCCCCTGCCAGTAACCCGGCAATTTGTATATTCATAGCCGATAAAATTCCCATTATGGCAGAGAAGTACACTAAATAGCTCAATACGCTTTGCAGCAGCTTTACAATCGTAAGCTGTCGACGCTCATTATTTCTTACACGCAGCATAAACACTCGGTGAATGACCTTCTTGCCGATAAAAACGACAAGGTATGAAATAACGATAATCGCCAGAATTTTCGCGCTGGCTACAATGATCTTATCCAAAAATTCCGCACTTGTGACGTATTCCCAAAGTTTAGTCGTATAGCGTGCGAGTCCTTTAATATCCGTTTCAGCAAATTCCTCTAAATCTAATTTCAAATCTTTTTCCAAATTTTCCACCTCTTGTATAACAAACTTTAAAATTGAATATACTGCATAAATATATCGTATTTTAGCTTATTTCTCGAGTAATCTATTTAAATTTAAAAATTAAAGGAGTGATAATATGACACAAGCCTGTCCTCAAAATTATAGTGTACACTACGAACAGACGAGCGCTGTTTGGGAGCTGAGCGAAATCTTTTTAAAAACGATTCCGTTTGATCATGAAGAACTTATTTTTTGCTGTATCGGTACAGACCGATCTACAGGAGATGCATTAGGCCCGATTATCGGCAGCCAGCTGCACCAAACTTTCTCATTTCCATTTCCGGTTGTTGGAACTTTGCAGGCACCACTTCATGCCCTCAATATTGTAGAGCGTTACGAGCAGTTGATTAATGAAAAAGAGCAACCTTTTATTATTGCCATTGATGCTTGTTTAGGTGAATCAAATGCGATTGGTTCTATTCTAATCCAACAGGGCCCTCTTTATCCCGGAAAGGCCGTGAAAAAAGAGTTGCCCCCTATCGGTAATATTTCTGTAAAAGGAATTGTTAACGTCGGAGGCTTTATGGAAGCTAAAGTATTACAAAATACGAGACTGCATGTTACGTATTCTATGAGTGATAAAATTGTTCGAGCACTTGTTTTGGCATGGCAGCGTCACTTACTGAAACGGAAAAATAATCGCAACGAGTATCCCGACCATCAAAATCGCTGGCAGCAAATTGGCTATACGGATTTTCGTTAATCCGGCAATATTCAAACCGATTGCCATAATCATAATACCGCCCGTTGCTGTCATTTCTGTGATAAATAGATCCAGTGCTTCACTAGGAATATATGTACTAATAGCACCTGCAAATAATGCAATCGAGCCTTGATATAAAAGTACAGGAATTGCTGATAATATGACACCGATCCCTAAAGTTGAACTTAATATAATGGACATAAATCCATCAATAATCCCTTTAGTGATGAGTATATTGTGATCGTTGCGCAAGCCACTATCAAGAGCACCTAGAATTCCCATTGAACCAATAACAAAAATGAGCGTTGCAGTAACAAACCCCTCTGCAATCGTTCCTTTTTGTGCACGTTTTCCAAAAAGGGACTCAATCCATTGACCGAAACGATTAAACTTTCCTTCAAGGTCGAGCCATTCACCGATGACCGCACCAATGATTAAACTGACTATAAGGAGAATAAAATTCGTACTCTCCAGCCCCATTTGGATTCCTAATAGCGCAACAACTAACCCGATAATGGATAACACTGTCTGCTGCATGGATTCTGGAATATTTTTGAAGACACGGCCGACCAATGCACCGATTACGATAAATAATGCATTTAACAGAGAACCTAGTAATACCATGAAATTTTCCTCTTTCTATTTGCTGTCCTACAAATTCAATTTTAACCCTTATAACGGATAGTAATTTGACTGCCTCTGAAGAATTGAGGCAGAGGTAAGACTCCCTTTATGTATTAGGTAAGTATTAGTCTTTTTTATATTATAACTGTTCATAAAAAAAGTGCTGAAACTTTTCGCTCAGCACCTTTTTATTGTTGTTCCATATTTAATATTTCCAAAATACGATGCAGATCATCATCTGAATAAAACTCGATTTCAATTTTACCTTTGTTCTTAGCTTTTTTGATTTGTACTTGTGTTCCAAAATAATCGCGTAGTTGGGACTCTGTTGCCTGGGTATGAATATCCTTTTTGGTAGGCTTTGTTTCACGTGAAACAGCTTCATTTAAATCTTGAATATACTTTTCCAACTGACGGACATTAAGGTGGTCTTTTATAACTTTTTGAGCCACTTCAGGTATACGTCGTTTATTTTTTAAACCAAGCAATGCTCGTCCATGCCCCATTGTAAGCTTTCCTTCGTTGACAAGGTCCCGAATATCTTCCGGTAACTGCAGCAGACGAATTAAGTTGGCAATATGTGGACGACTTTTCCCTAATCGTTTCGCTAAATCATCTTGTGTAAAATTCAGTTTCACAATTAAACTGTTGTATGCTTCTGCTTCTTCAATTGGTGTTAAATCTTCGCGTTGCAAGTTTTCCAATATAGCAACTTCCATCATTTGCTGCTCATTAAAATCTTTTACAATGACAGGGACTTCTGTCAAACCTGCACTAACCGCCGCACGATAACGGCGTTCACCTGCTACAATTTCATATTTCCTTCCGTTTTTACGGACGACAATCGGTTGAATAATACCATGTTCATGAATAGAGCTAGCTAATTCTTCGATTGCAGTTTCATCAAAAATTTTACGTGGCTGAAATGGGTTTGCTAAAATTTTTCCGACTGCAATTTGCTGTACCTGGTCTTCTTTATGTACGGCCTCTTCACGAAAAAGCGCATCAATCCCTTTACCTAAACCTTTAACCATTTTTAATCACTTCCCTTGCAAACTCTAAATAAATTTCTGCCCCGCGCGATTTTGCATCATATAAAATTACCGGTTTCCCATGACTCGGTGCCTCACTTAACCGCACATTACGCGGAATAATTGAGCGATATACTTTATCCTGGAAATAGCGCTTTACTTCGTCAATTACTTGAAGCCCTAAATTCGTACGGGCATCCAGCATTGTGAGTAGCACTCCATCAATCATTAACTCCTTGTTCAAATGCTTTTGGACAAGGCGGACGGTGGAAAGCAACTGACTCAGCCCTTCTAATGCATAATATTCACATTGTACCGGGATAATCAGTGCATCGGAGGCAGTCAGCGCATTAATAGTTAATAAGCCAAGTGATGGCGGACAATCAATAATAATGAAATCAAAGTTATTTTTAATCTCCTGTAATGACTTTTTCAGTCGAACTTCACGGGAGATTGTGGAAACAAGCTCAATTTCAGCACCTGCCAATGAGATTGTAGCAGGGACAATATATAAGTTTTCTACATCTGTTTGTTGAATAACGCCTTTAATATCTTCATCATTAATTAATACATCGTATATACAGCTTTCCAAATCACCTTTTCGAACACCTAATCCGCTTGAAGCGTTACCTTGTGGGTCGATATCGATTATTAATACTTTCTTTCCTAAAAAAGCTAAACATGCACTTAAGTTAACAGAGGTTGTCGTTTTTCCAACGCCACCTTTTTGATTGGCTATCGCAATAATACGTCCCAATATCCGCACCTGCTTTCATCACTTCAATTTAGGTATATTTTTAAAGTCTAAAAATCTTGGATGATTAAATCTTCCTTTTATAATACTGTTTCTTTTATCTTAACAAAAAATGTTAGAAAACGATGCTATGAAACTAAATTTATTTTCAAAAAACTTGCTGCTTCTACTAATCTACTAAAAAAACTGCCTAGAAAGTCGTTATCTTTCGGGCAGTTCACTAATTTATTTTTTCTTCGGAATTTTTACAGTGATTTGGTAGTAATCATCTGTATCTTCTTCCTCCGTTTTAACATTAATTCCACTTTTCGTCACCATTGATAACGACTGCTTGATCGTATTAAGGGCAATACGTACATCTTTGCTAATCGCTTTTCTGCTTGGTTTACGTTTTTTTATCTCAGGCTCATCGGGATTTAGAATTTTTTGAATTTGTTCTTCAAGCTGTCTAACATTCCAATCAAACTCTTTTGTCGCTGCAATGAGCTGCATTTGTAATTGCTCATCTTTGATTACAATTAAAGCTCGGGCATGACGTTCCGAAATTTCACGATTTAAAATAGCATCCTGAACAAATTGAGGCAACTTTAATAAACGCAATTTATTAGCAACTGTTGATTGTCCTTTACCAAGACGTTGTGCAAGCGCTTCTTGTGTAAGCTGATGCAATCCTAATAATTGTTGATAAGCAAGCGCTTCTTCAATTGCTGTTAATTCCTCACGTTGAAGGTTTTCAATAAGGGCAATAGACGCCGTTTCTCGATCATTTAAATTACGTACAATAGCAGGTACTTCTGTCCATTGTAGGGATTTCATCGCTCGATAACGTCGCTCACCGGCAATTATTTCATATTTATCCGCGTCATCATTAATTGGACGAATCACAATTGGTTGAATGACGCCGTGTGTATGAATCGTTCTTGCTAATTCTTCAATCTTCTCATCATCAAAAACTGTACGTGGCTGATAACGGTTCGGAATGATTTTGTCTATTGGAATTTTAACTACTTCTTCTGAAGCCATCGAGATATTCTCTATTACTTCTACTTCACTTTTTACTTCTGGCTCTTTGCTCCCGCCTCCGAAAAAACGTGAAAAAGTACTTTTCATCCGTGTGGCACCACCTTTAGGAAACTGTCTACCTCATATACAATATTATTTCTGATTCAATCAAAAATGTACAGTGTTCAATGAATAGTAATTTAGGTGATAGACTGAATTCGCCTAAAATAGGACAAAATAGTGTCTATACCCATTTGTATTTCAAAATAAACTTATATTTTTCTATCCACTAAAAAAACATAAATATAAATATATATGCAGCAAAAGACGGATATATTTCAAATTTGGCAAATTTATTTATTTATTTATTTATTTAATTGGTGTTTTATTCGGAACACCTGGTTTACGCGGGTATTTTTTCGGTGTCGATTTTACTTTATCAAATACATAAAGTGAACGTTCGCTTTCCTCAACCGGTAAATGGAATGCAAACTCCTCTATTAATTTTCCGCCTAACGTAGAAATGGCTTTTGTCGCATCTTTTAATTCCTCTGCACCTGCTGCAGCTTTTAATGCAACAAAATAACCGCCTTCTTTTGCTAAAGGAATACATAACTCTGATAAAACAGAAAGACGTGCTACCGCGCGGGCTGTTACAACATCAAACTTTTCACGATATGCTGCATTTTGACCGAACTCTTCAGCACGGGCATGAACAAATGTCATATGATCCAAGTTTAACTCATTTGTTAAATGATTTAAAAATGTAATTCGTTTGTTAAGTGAATCGACAATCGTAATTTGTAAGTGAGGGAAGCAAATTTTAATCGGAATACTTGGGAATCCTGCACCTGCACCAACGTCGCATACCGTTGTCACCTTTGTAAAATCAAAATAAAAAGACGCACTGATCGAATCATAGAAGTGCTTTAAATAAACACCTTCCAAATCCGTAATCGCCGTTAAATTCATTTTTTCATTCCACTCAACCAATAGCTCAAAATATTTTTTAAACTGCGCAATCTGGTGTTCTGATAGCTCAATACCCTTTTCCTTCAATGCTTCGATAAACTGCTTTTCGTTCATAAAATGATTCCTCCATATTAAAGAATGAGCGTCTTTCTGGATAAAGACGCTCACATCATTCAGTTCGTAGTTACTTTTGCAATTTTACCTTGCTCAATATAGACAAGTAAAATTGAAACATCTGCAGGGTTAACACCTGAAATACGCGATGCTTGAGCAATTGAAAGCGGCTGAACACTTTTCAGTTTCATACGTGCTTCTGTTGCTAAGCTTGGAATGGCATCATAATCGATATTTTCAGGGATTTTCTTATCCTCAAGCTTCTTCATTTTCTCTACTTGCTGAAGCGCTTTTTGAATATACCCTTCATATTTTAATTGAATTTCAATCTGCTCTTTTACATCATCCGAAAGTTCGATTTCCGATGGAGTAAGGGAAGCAACTAAATCATACGTCATTTCTGTACGTTTTAAAAGGTCTGCTCCGCGGATACCATCTTTTAGCTCCGCACCGCCAGCATTACGGATTACTTCCTGCGTTGTCGCATTTGGTTTAATAATAACTTCACGCAGACGGGCAATTTCCTGTTCAATCTGTGCTTTTTTATGTTGGAACTTCACATAACGCTCTTCCGTAATCATCCCTGCTTTATAACCGATTTCCGTTAAACGTAAATCTGCATTGTCATGACGTAACAGAAGACGGTACTCTGCACGAGATGTTAATAAACGGTAAGGCTCATTTGTACCCTTTGTAACTAGATCGTCGATTAATACACCGATATAAGCATCTGAACGGTCTAAAATGATTTCTTCACGGCCTAAAACTTTTGCTGCTGCATTCATCCCGGCCATTAAACCTTGGCCTGCTGCTTCTTCATAACCTGAAGTACCATTAATTTGACCTGCTGTATAAAGACCTTGAATTTTTTTCGTTTCTAATGTTGGCCATAATTGTGTAGGAATGACTGAATCATACTCAATGGCATAGCCAGCACGCATCATTTCCGCATTTTCCAACCCTGGAATAGAAGCAATTAATTTCTTTTGAACATGCTCAGGTAAGCTTGTCGATAAACCTTGGACATATACTTCACGTGTATTGCGTCCTTCTGGCTCAAGGAAAATCTGGTGACGCGGCTTATCGTTAAAGCGTGTTACTTTATCTTCAATGGATGGGCAGTAACGTGGACCTGTCCCTTTAATCATCCCTGAAAACATTGGGGATAGGTGCAGATTTTCCTCAATTGTACGATGTGTTTCTTCTGTTGTATAAGTTAACCAGCAAGGTAGCTGATCCATAATATATTCTGTTGTTTCAAAACTGAATGCACGGGGTACATCATCACCAGGTTGAATTTCCGTTTTAGAATAATCAATTGTACGGTTGTTTACACGTGGTGGTGTCCCTGTTTTAAATCGGATTAAGTCGAATCCTAATTCTTTTAAGTTATCCGCTAATTTGATTGATGGCTGCTGGTTGTTTGGACCTGAAGAATATTTCAGATTTCCTAAAATAATTTCCCCACGTAAAAACGTACCTGTAGTAATGATGACAGCCGGTGCACGGTAAATTGCTCCAACTTGTGTAATAACACCTTTTACTTCGCCATCCTCTACAATTAGTTCATCGACCATTGCCTGATGAATTTGAAGGTTTTCTTCTTCTTCCAAAACCCGTTTCATTTCATGCTGATACTGGAATTTATCCGCTTGTGCACGTAAAGCACGTACTGCTGGACCTTTCCCGGTATTTAACATGCGCATTTGAATATGTGTTTTATCGATAATGCGTCCCATTAAACCGCCAAGTGCATCAATTTCGCGAACAACGATTCCTTTTGCAGGTCCGCCGACTGATGGATTACAAGGCATAAACGCAATCATATCTAAGTTAATTGTAAGCATGAGTGTTTTAGCACCCATTTTCGCAGCTGCATAGGCAGATTCCACACCTGCATGTCCTGCACCAACAACGATTACGTCAAAATTACCTGCTTCGTATTGTATTGACATGTTGTTCTTCCTCTCTTTTATTCCGATTTATTTCCCTAGACAGAACTGCGAGAATAGCTGATTGATCAAGCTTTCCTGTACAGTATCTCCAATAATTTCACCAAGAATTTCCCATGTACGTGTCACATCGATTTGAATCATATCGACAGGTACACCTGACTCAGCTGCAGCAAGCGCATCCTCAATCACCTGTTGAGCTTGATGCAATAGCGCAATATGTCGCGCATTTGATACATATGTTAAATCATTCGCTTCTACTTGCCCTTCAAAGAACAATGCTGCAATCGCTTCTTCCAGCTCGATTACACCTTCTTCTTTCAATAACGAAGTCGTTACGACACGATGTTTTCCAGCCAATTCATGAACACGGTTTAAATCGATTTTGCGTTCGATATCTGTCTTGTTGACAACGACAATATAATCCATCGCCTGAATCGTTTCAAAAAGGCGTTCATCTTCTTCTGTAAGCTCTTCTCCGTAATTTAATACAAGCAATATTAAATCGGCATCTTTTAATGCCTCTCTCGAACGTTCAACTCCGATTCGTTCAACAATATCTTCTGTTTCCCGAATACCTGCTGTATCAACTAAACGTAAAGGAACTCCACGTACATTTACGTATTCTTCAATAATATCACGAGTTGTACCTGCAATGTCGGTTACAATCGCTTTATTTTCTTGAACTAAACTATTTAAAAGAGATGATTTACCTACGTTTGGACGTCCTAAAATAACGGTAGATAAACCTTCACGTAAAATTTTGCCTTGGGATGATGTTTGAAGTAATTTAATAATTTCCTCTCGTACCCAACCGCATTTTTCAAGAAGTACAGGAATCGTCATTTCTTCTACATCGTCATATTCAGGATAATCAATATTTACTTCCACTTGTGCCAACGTCTCTAATAATGCCTGGCGTAAAGATGTAATGAGACGAGAAAGCTTTCCATCCATCTGGCCAAGCGCAACGTTCATCGCGCGGTCAGTTTTCGCACGAATTAAATCCATTACCGCTTCTGCCTGTGATAAGTCGATACGGCCATTTAAAAATGCACGTTTCGTAAATTCCCCAGGCTCTGCTAAACGTGCACCGTAACGTAAGACAAGCTGTAATACTCGGTTAACAGACACAATACCGCCATGACAATTGATTTCGACAACATCTTCTCGCGTAAAAGTTTTCGGTCCGCGCATTAAGCTCAACATAACTTCCTCTACCACTTCATCCGTTTTCGGGTCGATCAGATGTCCGTAATGGATCGTATGTGTCGCAACTTCCGTCAAACGCTTATGATTTGGTGATTTAAATATTTTATCTGCAATCGCTACCGCCTCATCGCCGCTCAAACGAACAATCGCAATAGCTCCTTCTCCCATTGGAGTGGAAATCGCAGCAATCGTATCGAATTCCATTTATATCCTCCTATTTCAGTGTTATCCACATGTGGATAAATCACATCCGTGCTATACTAACTAACAATTTAGACTAACATATTTTAATTAAAATCTAAAGTAATGTAGATTTGGTTCCATCTTTCATTAAAAAAACGACCTATCCAAAAGAATAGGTCGAAAACTGTCTGTATATTATTTTACTGGCTCTATGACTAAATATCGATTTGGTTCGACACCTTCTGAGTGCGTTTCAATATCTATACGATTTGCCAGGGCATTATGAATAATTTTTCGTTCATAAGATGCCATCGGTTCAAATGATACGGGTTTTCGTGTTCGAAGAGCCTTGTCCGCCATGCGTAATGCCAGCTGTTCAAGGGCAACTTGACGTCGCTCACGATAATCTTCCACATCCATTTGTAAAATCATAAACGATTTGGCTGTTTTATTAAGAATGAGCTGAGTTAAATGTTGAAGCGCATTTAATGTAAGACCACGCTTCCCAATTAATAATGCTGCTTTCTCGCTCGATAACTTAAATGAAACATGTTTACCATCTGTTTCATGGTCGATTGTTAAATCTGTAATTCCCATTCCTAAAGCAATATTCGTTAAATACTCTTTTGCTTCTTCAATAGGATCCACTTGTTGTTGTTCATGGTGAATTGGTTGATCTTCATTAGCTAAAACCGGCTCATTCTCGATTGTTTTCTCGACAATTGGTTGTTCTTCCACATCAGGTGCAGAATCTGAAGTCGTCTCTTGATCCACTTGCTGCTGAACAATTTCCTTTACAGTTACACGAACTTCAGCATTTCGTGCTCCAAAACCTAAAAATCCTTTTTTACCCTCTTGTAAAACTTCCACATCAACTTGTTCACGAATATGGCCAAGCTTTTGTAACGCTAATGAGATCGCTTCTTCTACTGTTGCGCCTATTTGCGTAGTTTGTTTCACTTATTTCGCTCCTTTTGCATCGGTAGCATCCGGTTTATTTTTATTCCAAGGTTTGTAAATAACAAGGTTTTGTAATACAGATACAAAGTTTCCAACTACCCAATATAATGATAAAGCGGCAGGTAAAATAATACCGAAACCAACAATCATTAATGGCATGATGTACATCATAATTTTCATTTGCGGATTATCTACAGCGGGACCAGTCATTAATACAACATACTGGATCAGACCTGCGATTACAGCAAATACAATACTTGGCTCCGCTAATGGAACCGCTAAAAATGTCCCTAGTTCAAATGCATCCGGTGTTGCATTCATACGGCTAATTGCATGATAGAAACCGATTAAGATCGGCATTTGAATAAGAATCGGTAAACATCCAGCTAATGGGTTAACACCTGAAGTCTGCATTAACTGCATCATTTCCTGCTGGTATTTTTGCTGAGTTGCCGCGTCTTTTGAGCTGTATTTTGCTTGCAGCTCTTTTAACTTCGGTTGCATTTCCTGCATTTTCTTAGAACTTTTTACTTGTTTAATAGTTAAAGGCAGAATGATTAGACGAATAATAACAGTTACGATAATAATTGCAAATGCATAATTCGCGGCATTACCTTCAAACATATCAGCAAAAAGCTTGATAAATGATACTAATGGCCAAACAATATATTCATTCCAAAAGCCATTACTTTCAGATGAAATTGGTTGGTCAAATTCTGTACAGCCTGATAGCAGTAATACTACTGAAACAAGTGACAGCATTATCCATAGATTTTTCTTCAACCTTCTTCCTCCTAAAGCAAACCTATTCAATTTTTATGACAATATTTTACCATGTACGGACGTTCGTACACTACTAATTGTTCTGTATATTCAAAGTTTCAAGTAATGAATGATAAACAATTAATTATGGAACTATCCTTTATATACTCTTGCAACCTTTAAAACATGCTGCAAGCTTTTTTTTGTTTCGTGAAAATCCAGTGTGGCCGCCTGCGTTCTGGCGATAATAACATAATCCATATCTTGTTTTACTTCATCTTTTAATTCCAGAAAAGCTTGGCGAATATAGCGTTTCACTTGAACCCGAGTGACCGCATTTCCTACTTTTTTGCTCACTGATAAGCCAATACGAAACGCCTGTTGTTCTTCCTTCTTCAAGCAATATACAACAAATTGGCGATTCGCAAACGACTTACCTTTTTTAAACACCTTTTGAAAATCTTCATTTTTCTTTATACGTTGGCGTTTATTCATGATCCATTCACCTGCTCCATCTAATCATTGGTACTTTTTTTGCTCATTCAACAACGATAAAAGAAAAAAAAGACCACTGATGTGGCTCAGTGGACTTATGCTGATAATACTTTTCTTCCTTTTTTACGACGGCGAGCTAATACGTTACGGCCGTTTTTAGTGCTCATACGAGCGCGGAAACCGTGAACTTTAGAGTGCTTACGTTTTTTAGGTTGGTACGTGCGTTTCATTTATATACACCTCCTGAATTCGAGCGTTACTATATCTATCTCTACATACAGACCATGATATTATATAAAGAATAAAACCTGTTTGTCAATGCCTCATTATAATTTTTCTCTTTTTCTATATAAACCTCATATAAATCCCTTTCCTGATTCACACTCTCAGTTATCCACAATTTATAAAATTAATTTACGTTTATGCTGTGAATAGTATTTTTGCTCTTAAAAATTATCCACAACGCTTATCTACAGGTTTTTCACATATAACAAACCTGTGGACAACTGTTATGTATATAACATATGATTATGTGGATAAGATCGTTTAAGTATTGAAATACCTAACTTTATTTGATACGATAACTGTGTTTTACTTTGTGGAATTCTTTTCTGGGAAATATATTATCCACAATTGTTGATAATCTGTGGACAAAGATTTCCCATACTCTAGAACAACCTTTATCCACAACTTGTGGTTATGTGCATGAACTCCTTTTTAATTATAAAATATATATTTTATAGCTCTGTTTACTATTAATCATTTAACAGAGCCTTTCTTTTTTCGTAAGCAAGAAAGTTTGCATTGTAAGGAAATTCACATAAAAAAGACTCTCATCTAATTTTGGTTAGTATGAGCCTTGTCATTTAAATATACGAATCGAATGTGAAATGAATTAATGAAAGGAAGAAAGAGC